>JBDLVK010000084.1:0-47668 GCA_039804825.1 Bacteroidota bacterium | reverse complement strand
ATCTAATTCTTCTTTTGTCAAAACTTTTGGTTCGTCAACCTCATTTTTTACAACTGGTTCGATGTTCTGAACAGTTTTTTCTTGCGATTCAGGCTGATCTTCCACAACTTCCTCTTTTTTCTCCTCTTCTTTTTTGATATCATCTTCTTTGCGAAGATCCAATTCAATTTCAACTTGTGTTGCATCCTTGTTCTTAATAACTGCCACTTCTTCTGGCGCAGATGAACTTAATGAACTATAAGCAGCAGAGACACCTCCAATACCAAAAAGCATAGAGCCCATAATAATTAAAAGTGTTTTGTCATAATCACGGCGAATGACATAAGCGCCATATTCTTTGTTGCGTTTTTCAAAAACGACATTGTTGCGCACATTAGAAGTGACGCGTTGCCAACTTCTAGAAGAAAAATAATCGTAAAGCGATACGATGGCAACTAAAACGATAATACTTAAAATCAGAATCATAATACATAGTTTTAAAAGATTGATACTTTGTGTACTTACTCAATTGATTGTCGACAATGATTGATACACTTTTCCTTTTTATTGGTTCAATCAAACTTATGCTAAAACATATGTATTTCCCGCACAAAAGTGCAAATGGTAGCTTTGATTGATTTAACCGTCGTTCTGAAATTGTTATCGAAAAAATAACTTCAAATAATCTGTTACTTATATGTGTAAATCCATTATTTCAACAAGCGAGTTCATAGCTTGATTTTCTAGTTTAGCTTCAAACGGCGGTTTTCGAACTGCCGTTTTTATTTTATTCTCTAACTTCGTTTTAAATTATATCTATGCACTTACTTATATATAGTAGAAATTGGGGAGCAATCAGCAATACTCCAGATTGGCAAGTCGTTTTGTTTTTTTTCGGTCCAATGGTCATTGCACTCATTTATGCGCTAGTCTGGCGTAGTCGCAATCATGATAACCGATGGGAAAAAGGAATATTTCCAGATAGCTTAAAATTTAATCGCGATAATTTACTGGAAGCATACATCTGTCTAGCGGCGCTCATCATGCAGAAAGACCGTACCAACCGTGCCAAGAAATTGAAATTCCTAACAAGCTATTTCCAACAACATTTCCCAAATGAAACGTATGATTTTTCAGAGTCGTTAGAGTTTAGCTTAAAATATCCAATTCAACTAAAGACCGTTTCATTCTGGTTAAAGAAACATTTAAAAGATCCAGCAAAACGTTCACAAGTACTTTATTTCCTTGCTGGAATTGCGGTTGTTGATCGTGTTTACACACAACAGGAAGAAGCGTTAATGAATGAATTGGCGGCATTGCTAAGTTTATCTGACCAAGATTTAAAGTCTATTTTAGCACAATATACATTTGAAACAGAAGCTGAATACAATGAACGCAAAAGCAAACGTGATTCGGAGCAAAGTTCTACAACCTTGAACAATTCGGCGCGAACAGAATTAGCCTATCAAGTGCTCGGATTAACTTCATCTGCAACCTTTAAAGAAATAAAAGCAGCTTATCGTAAATTAGCAATGGTACATCATCCCGACAAGTTCATGAAGGAATCACCTGAACAAATCAAACTGGCCAACGAGCGTTTTCAGAAGATTTTGGATGCTTACCAATTGTTGGAAAAACTGAAAGGTTAATTTATTCAATTCAAGGTTTGAAGAAATGCCATCGTATCTACTCCATCCGCATAATCATCTAACATCGGACATTGTGCTTTACCAAAGGGAATAAAGTTTTTTCCGACAATCGCTTGAAGTTGATTTTTGTGTTCAGCCAAATAGTTTTCTACTTCTTCTGGCGAGTCGTAATACTGATAATGTACAATTGCCAGCGGACTAAACAAATCAGTCGATTCTTTCAGTAATACAAAATTGTTATCGAGTAATTCTTGTTGATTCAATAAAAATACCGCCTTGTTGTAATCATAATTATTCGCGTATTTGTTGTGATTAACCACATCTCCATGCTGTATGATTCCTTCAAAGAAACGGTTCAAGTTAAATCCTCTTGGAATCAATAAATGTGAAACATTGCGACATCCCAAACCATAATAGTTAAAGATATCATTACCCAATTCATGGAAATCTTCAGCTGTTTCTTCACCCGTAATAACAGCAATCGACGTTCTGTTTCTTCTAAAAATGTGCGGATATTTCCCAAAATATTGTTCAAAGTACTTCAAGGAATTATCTGAACCTGTTGCGATTACAGCGTCCACCTCACCTATTCTTCCCGTTGTAAATTCCATTCGGTTTTTCAATTCAGGTAATAATTGGATCAAATGATGTCCCAGCGCTGGCAACAAAGTTTTGTCGTCCGAACTCAACTTACAAACAGCATAGTTTCCAGAAATGACCGCGCACAGAAAATCATGAAATCCAACCAACGGAATATTTCCCGCCATGATTAAAGCTACTTTTTTTGGATTTGTAGAAAACTTATAACGCGCAGACCAAACTGTAAGTTGCTCTTCCGTTAATTGACTTCCAAGCGCTAAGAGTGATTGCTGTACATTTTCTTTCGTGAACCAACCGTTGAAAAAGAATTGTCGGCCAATAACACCTTTCAGCGTTAAATACTCCTCTTCGGTCAAACCCGATTCGTAACCATTCCACTCTGCTCCTTCTCCTAAGGCAACCATTAACTTGCCCAACTGAGCAAACGCTTTTATTATTTCTTCCTGTTTCACGCTGCAAAATTACCTTCAAACATTCGATTGAAGATAAATATTTCAATTTTTTTGTGCAAAATGAACAAAACAATTCGTCAAGCGTTGCTATATTTGCAAACCAAAATTTTTGAGTCATGGCAATAATGATTACGGACGAATGCATTAACTGCGGAGCTTGCGAGCCTGAATGTCCGAATAACGCAATATATGAAGGTGGTGCTGAGTGGAAATATTCAGACGGAACTACGCTTAAAGGAATAATTACAACATTGGATGGAGAGGAAATCTTAGCAGATAAATCTTTTGAACCAGTTGATATGGACGTGTATTACATTGCGCACGACAAATGTACGGAGTGTGTTGGTTTCCACGATGAGCCACAATGTGCAGCTGTTTGTCCGGTTGATTGTTGTGTTGACGATCCGAATTACAGAGAATCAGAAGACGAATTATTGGCGAAGAAAAGTTTCTTGCATTTATAAGACGTTTCATTTCAAGGATATAAAAACGGTTCACATCAGATGAGCCGTTTTTTTTTGCTCAAAAAGTGATTTTTTACAAAGATTGCTTGACAATTCAGAATTCTCATTAACTTTGCGGCGGGGTAAGTCTTGTACGACCAGCTCCTTCTGACTCCTCCAGGACGGGAACGTAGCAAAGGTAAGAAGTTGAGCGGTGCGATATGAGTAGCTTACCCCTCTTTTTTTGTCCAAAAAGTTGGAAATTCAGCAAAATGCCGTTTTTCATCGCCACTTATCGTTAGGACAATTCAACAAATCAATTTCAAAAATTTTAGTAGTTTAGTATTTGTTTTATGTGCCTAAAAGAGGTAAACCAATACACAATACCTGTGTTGGCCTTATATCACTTTTGAGGGAGGAATGTAAGGTTATAGGCGATTTCTTGATAAGCGAAGCATGCACTTCCTGAAAAAAACAAAAATATTACAAGTAATAAATAATATGAAAAAATCAATTTTAATAGCATTATTTCAACTGACATTATTTATAGGTCAGGCACAAGAAAATGCGCTCGATATTAAACCGTTAACGGCAGATATAAATTCGAATGGACAAACGGATGTTATAAAACCGGGAACGAATGAACTTGCATTGAATATTGACAATAAAAACTATACAATCTCTTATGAACTATTAGGTTTTGAATTTTTATCTGAATTGAGTTTCACGAATAATACTCTAACAATTTCGGGATTTAATAGTGGAACTGGTGCTTACAGTTGGACATATAAATTCAGAACTAATAAATCGACTAAAAAAATAGAACTAATTGGATATGACGATTTTAATAAATGGGTTTCAGGGAACATAGCTTCAAGTATAAACACACTTACAAATAAATGGGAAGTAATTTTAGAAGAATACAACCCAAAAAAAGAAGTAATGGAAACGAAAAAGTATTCAGGCGAAATTTCTATTAGAAAAATTGGTTTGACAGACATTAAGGAACAAGATATAAAAGAGCTAACTGCAATTGGCATGAAATATTGGCAATAGCATGTATGTTCGCTGCTATCTTGGGTTTGCTAAAAGGTTGATTAATTGCTCAATTGGACAGACGTACGACATTAAACCCAATCACCGAACACCCCGAAACCTTGCGTAGAAATTTTACTAAGTTACGGATGAAATAACGTTTATTAATATATTTGTAATTTCTGATAGTGTACTTTACTGATGGACAAGTATGCCGAATATATTGATCGAATACGTTCGGAATAGGATACCGAGGATTAAATTAAAAACCAAATGAATAAACAAACGTTATATTTTCTTCTTGGTATTGTCTGTACAACGTTTGTATTTCAATCGTGCACAGTTGATCAGCAAACGTCGCCTCAACAACACGTCTCAACAGAAAGTGCAGAAAATCAGGAAGCAAAACAGCTTAAAAAAGCAGAGAACACGCTTGAAACGAATGTGAGATTTAAAAATCCCTTGGACTTTATTCCCAAAGGCTATGTGTTACATACCTCAGAAGGTGGTATGTTCAATGAAGGTTGGAATGAGCTCAAAGGTGACCTAAATAATGATGGCAGAGAAGATCGTGTTCTTATAATTAAGGGCACAGACAAGCGTAAGATTATTACAGTTGAATTTCGCGGGAAATTGGACCGCAATCGCAGAGGTATAATCGTGTTACTAAACAAAGGAGATTATTACGAACTCGCATTTAAAAATTATGCTTGTTTTTCTTCAGAGAATGAGGACGGAGGTGTTTACTCTGCTCCTGAACTTGGTTTTGAAATTAAAAAAGGAAACGTAATTATCAGCGAAAATCACGGAAGGTATGGGAATTGGAACTATACATTTAAACTGATAAACAAAGACTTGGTCTTAATTGGTTATGATGAATGTGAAAACCAAGGACCAGTTGTTCTGAGCGAAAAAAGCATCAATTTTTTAAGTAAAAAGAAGCTAGAAAGGGTTAATGTCAATGCACACGTTGCAGATGGAGACGAAATATTTGAAGAAACGTGGTCGAATATAAAAGTTGAACAACTTGTCAAGTTATCGGAAATAAGTGATTTAGACGAACTTAGTATGGCTAAATACTAAAGTCAGACAAATCCCGTGGATCATGGATCTACTTATAGTTTAGTTAGCTTTTTTCCAACGCTCCCCTTCCCCAATTGTGAATAAATCGTAAAAACTACTCGACTTACTTTTCTTACTTAACCGATTCAATGCTTTATTTTTGTCAAAAAAAGGATTTTATGAAATTTTTCATTGACACAGCGAATTTAAACGATATCAAGGAAGCAAATGACCTTGGAATTTTGGATGGCGTTACAACAAACCCATCATTAATGGCGAAAGAAGGCATTACAGGCGAAGAAAACATTATCAATCACTATGTGACAATTTGTAACATCGTTGATGGACCTGTGAGCGCTGAAGTTATTTCAACTGATTTCGAAGGAATGGTGCGTGAAGGTGAAAAATTGGCTGCATTGCACAAAAACATTGTTGTAAAAATCCCAATGATTCCAGAAGGAATTAAAGCAATTAAATACTTCTCAGGAAAAGGAATTAAAACAAATTGTACCTTGATTTTCTCGGCTGGACAAGCATTGTTAGCTGCGAAAGCTGGAGCAACGTACATTTCTCCGTTCTTAGGTCGTTTGGATGATGTTTCAACAAATGGTTTGGATTTGATTGCTCAAATTCGTTTGATTTACGATAACTACATGTTCGATACGCAAATCTTAGCCGCATCTGTTCGTCACCCAATGCACATTATCAACACTGCTGAAATTGGATCTGATGTAATGACTGGACCATTGAGCGCAATTAAAGCATTGGCAAAACATCCGTTGACTGATATTGGTTTGGCGCAGTTCTTGGCAGATCACGCAAAAGGAAACAATTAATTCTTCAACGTATTTTCACTTCGAATTACTTCGTACTTCTTTGTGAAAACTCGGTTAGAATTCATATAAAATAGAAAAGAGCGATTAGATGATCTAGTCGCTCTTTTTAGTTTGCACTTTTTATTTCTTTGGTTCAAGTGGCTCATCACGCAATTTGATGAACGATTGCACCTTTTCATTTTCAATTAAGACGGTCAAATTGTAATAAACCAATTTCCATTCGCCTTTCTTTTTCACCATGATTCCGCTACCGCGACAACCGCGCATCCACGTATCCAAATCTTCATCGAACCAAGCCATTTTCTTGTTTTCTGAAAACATCCATACGCGATTCGATGGTTTGAAATCCCACGCTCTTCCTTTGTCAAAATAGGGTTTCGCAAAAGAAGAAAATGCTTCTTTGTCCCAACGCTCACCTGGCGCAGTTCCCAAATACACAAAGGATTTGTCCATCAATCCGAAGAAAGCATTGTAATCGGCCTTTGCCGCGGCTTTGTGCCAATTGTTGATCAAGGAATCAAGTTCCTGAGCATTCGTTGTCGAAATCAAGAGGGACGTTACGAGTAAGAGTATATATTTCATATCGGTCTTTTTATAATTAAAAAAAGGCTACCCGAAAATCGAATAGCCTTCTCAATTTTTAGAAATTTTATTTTGTACCTGCTTTTGATTTCTCAAGCGCCATGCACATTTTAACGGCATTTTTTACATTCACAACTCCACCTGTAACTGAAAGTGTTGCAAAATCAACTTTCTCAGTTGTAGAACCTGGTTTCAATTGTTGTGTTCCTTTGTACGATTTTGCTGATTTCAACATGATTTCTTTGATCTCTTTCATCGTCAACGTTGGGAAATAACCTTGTAATAAGGCTGCAACACCTGCAACCATTGGAGCCGCCATTGATGTACCATTTAATTTCGCGTAATCACTTTGTGGTACAGAGTTGTAAATGTCATGACCTGGTGCAAACACATCTACTCGTGTTTGTCCGTAATTAGAGAACGAAGCTGCCAATTTTTCTTTTGTCATACGTGTAGAAGCTCCAATTGTCAAGAACATATCCAAGGGTTTTGTTTGGAAACTGTACAATGACGTTGGGAAATTTGGATCTGTATCGATGTTTGCGTTGTCATTACCAGCAGCGTGTACCAACAATACTCCTTTAGAATCTGCATATTTGAATGCTTCGTACACTTCTTTTTGGTGAACTGAATAAGCTTTACCGAATGACATATTGATCACTTGCGCACCATTATCAACTGCGTAACGAATTGCCAAAGCGATGTCTTTATCTTGCTCATCTCCATTTGGAACAGCGCGTAAAACCATCAATTTCACATTGTCAGCAACGCCGTCACCACCTAAACCATTTCCACGAATTGCTCCGATGATTCCTCCAACGTGCGTTCCATGCAATGCTTCTGGACCTTCAACGTTATTGTTTCCGTAATTTTTATCTGTAAAATCGTGAGGATTATCACCAATCAACGCACGGTCATCAAATTCAACGTTTAAGTTATAGTTAACCATTTGTTCAATTTGCGTTTTTTGTTCCGCCATGATTTCTTTGGTCACTTCACCTTTCAAAATAGCAATGGCAAAATCTTTCAATTGAATCATTTGCTCTTCTGTAGGATTCCATTTTTCCAAATCCTTCAAGGTGTAATCAGTTTTACCGATTGTAGTTCCCACCATCATTGGAACTTGATCGATCATCATTGTAATCATATCAATTTGCTCCAAATAACCTGAATAATTTGTGTATTCAGCTTGAACTTCGGCTTTCACTTTTTCATACAAAGCGTATTCTTCTTTTTCTGAATCCGACAAAGTTTCAACGTCAATTCCGTCGAACTTTTTCGCTAAATCTCTTAAGATGCGTGTTTTCTCCAAACACGCCTCGTTGACATTCTCACCTTTTGCATTTCCTAGGAAATTCCATCCATGAACGTCATCGATGTATCCATTTTTATCATCATCCACTCCATTGTTTGGAATTTCATCACTGTTCAACCAGATTTTTCCTTCCAAATCTTTGTGCTCAATGTCAATTCCAGAATCAATAACAGCAACTACAACTGAAGTTGACTTTCTCTTTTTCAATAGTTTATATGCTGCTTCAGTTTCCATACCTGCTTTACCATTGTACCAATTTAGCACGTCTTTGTCAGGAGCTTGGCCATAAAGTAAATTCGTTATTCCAAAAGCAAAAATGGATAAACTAAGTTGAATGATTCTTTTTTTCATAGTGATGTGAACTTAATAATTGTCTAATAATTAACCGAAAAATAGAAATTATCTTTTAAACCATGCTGATTTTTTAACCATTCGGTTTATATTTACGTCTTAAGGTAAAAATTGCTTACAAATGGTTCGAACTAACTTGTCACTGCTCACTGGGATTCTAGTGTTTCTTTTTCTGTCCACGAATTCCTATTCTCAACATCACAAATTTGGCTTTCAGGCTTATTTGGACAAAGCACCCAATGACATCACGACGTTTTGTGTTCCGAATGATGCTCAAACGAAAGAATTATTAACAAAAGAGCGCATTACCATTAAATACCAAACGGCGAATTGGTTGTTTATTTCCACCACAGCAAGTTGGATTGATGCAAAGTCAAAAAGTCGCGAATTGAGCAATTATTACTTTGAATATGCGCCACCTGTTGCTTTGGCGGATAGCGCTTTGGTAAAACACAACGTTGTTCAAGTTCACAATGGACTTGGAGGTTTGAGCAGTTCATACACTGGAAAAGATGTGATTGTTGGTTTTGTGGATCAAGGAATTGATTGGAATCACCCTGATTTTTTAGATGCTAATGGAAATACGCGAGTATTGCGTTACTGGGATCATTCAACGAACACAGGTGGAACCGTTCCTCAACCCTATAATTATGGAATTGTTTGGGATTCAGCAGCAATCAACAATGGAACATGTTCAAGTACAGAAGAATCCACAGCGCATGGTTCAACGGTTGCAGGAATGGGAACTGGAAACGGAAATGCAAACGGATCGAATACAGGTGTTGCTCCCGATGCTAAAATCATTATTGTCGAAACAAATTTCAACCTTACAAACTGGACTTTATCCATTGCTGATGCGTGTGATTACATTTTTAAAGTCGCTGATACACTCGGTTTACCAGCTGTTGTCAACTTGAGTTTAGGTTCTTATTTGGGAAGTCATGACGGCTTGGATCCTGCTGGTGAATACATTGATTCCTTGTTAACAGCGAAGGAAGGACGAATTGTTGTTTGTGCTGCAGGAAATTCTGGAAGTCAAGGAAAATACCATGTAACAGGAACAGTTGACAGTGATACCTCATTTGTTTGGCTTCAAAACAACAGTTCAGCAACTGCCGCTTTTGGCGCCAATCACATTTATTTTGACTTGTGGTCGGATCAAAGTGATGCAACGTTCGATTTCGCGTTTGGAGCAGACAAACCTGGTCCTGCATACGGATTTAGAGGGAGAACGAGCTTCCACCCTGCTCAATCTTCCATTAATGTTCCAATTTTCGACACCATTTACAATGCCATTGGAAACCGCATTGCAACGATTGAAATTTACACGGAAATCGTGAACGGCAACTATCATTTAGAAGCCTATTACAGCAATGTCGATTCAACTAATTACTTGTACCGCTTTGAGACAAAAGGCAGTGGAAAATACGATTTATGGAGTGGAACGTGGATGGGATTGAACAATTTGGTTACGAGCATTCCTTCTTCGGTTGTGATGCCAGCAATTGTAAATTACCACATGCCTGATTCCTTGCAAACAATTGTTTCTTCATGGGCTTGTTCAGATAAAGTCATTACGGTTGGAAATTTTAGAAATCGCAAAAGCCACATTGACAATAACAACAACCCTTTTGTTTCTCCTGACCCTACTTTACCTGGTAAATTATCTCCAAATTCAAGTAAAGGACCAAACCGACATAATAGTCAAAAACCAGATATTTCAGCAAGTGGAGATATTTCACTTTCTGCTGCGCCACTTTGGTTGTTAACGAATCCTGCTTATTGGGCAGCTGTAGATTCTGGCGGTTGGCACGCACGAAATGGTGGAACATCGATGGCATCTCCTGTTATTTCGGGTATTGCTGCGCTTTACCTTGAAAAATGTAACAAAGCAACGTACGCCGATTTCAAAACGGATTTAATTGCAACTGCATACAGTGATGGTTTCACTGGTTCCTTGCCAAATTACGGTTATGGAAATGGAAAAGCAGATGCTTTGGCCTTGTTATTAGCGAATGAATTCACAGCAACATTGGTTGTCAACGATACGATTTGTGCTTATTCTCCAATTCTTATTAATTCGACATCTTCAACGCCAATCACGAATGCCTTGTGGTCAAATGGTTATGAAGGATATCCGATTCAACCGAATACTTCTGGTGATTATTCTGCTTTAGCAATCAATCAAAAAGGATGCACAGCGCACACAGACACAGCAAGCGTTGAGGTTTTACCGGCCTTTCCGATTGACCCAATTTCGGTCAACGGAAATCAATTGTCAACATTTACGCTAGCTTCCAACTACCAGTGGACCTTGAATGGCGCGGATATTTCTGGTGCAACAAACGCTACTTTGGACATTACGCCTCCGTATGGAACGTACACGTGTTACACTGTAAATACGAATGGTTGTGTCTCAGAAACAGCTCCAATTGTGATCGTTTTAGGTTTAACTGAAGAAATTTCGGATAAAATCTCCATTTTCCCGAATCCAACGAGTGATTTCTTCAAAATAAAATCGAATGAACCAATTAAAGCCGTACATGTTATTGATAACAATGGCAAAGAATTGTTTATCAGTAAAATAGATACAAACACTTATTCCATTTCTACCTTACCAAAAGGCATCTATCATGTGATTATTGAATTAGAATCAGAAAAGATTTACTCAAAAATCACAAGAATGTAATTTGGCTAACAAAGAATTTATATTTTTGGCGACGTAAATAATTAAGAATGAATTTAACAGGTATAATTGCAATTTCAGGAAGACCAGGTCTTTACAAAGTAATCGCTCAAGGTAAAAACAGTATTATCGTTGAGTCTTTGATTGATAACAAACGTTTTCCAGCGTATGCTACGGATCGTATTTCAGCATTAGATGATATTTCTATCTACACGTATGATGAAGATGCACCGTTGCGTGATTTGTTAACAGCAATTTATACGAAAGAAGGTGGAAAAGAATGTCCTTCTCACAAAGAGGATTTAAAAGTACTTCAAGCGTATTTGTTAGAGATTCTTCCTAATTACGACCAAGAGCGCGTTTATCCTTCTGACGTTAAGAAAATGTTCCAATGGTACAATTTATTGCACAAATCTGGAAACTTAACTATTGAAGAAGAAAAAGCTGAAGAAGTTGTTGCTGAGAAAAAAGCGCCAAAAGCGAAAAAAGCAGCAACAGATACTTCGGAAGAAGCTGCACCAGCAAAGAAAGCTCCTGCGAAAAAAGCGGCTACAACTGCAAAACCAAAAGCAGCTCCAGCAGCGAAAGCAGCAAAGCCAGCAGCAGCGAAAAAAACAACAGCAACGAAAACAGGTTCAAGTCGCGGGAAATAATCAGAGACTAGTAACTGGTGATTACCTGCGGTGCTGCCTTCAGCGGTAGTGACTAGTTAATTAAAATAAAAAAATTAAAGCCCCGAACCTTCGGGGCTTTTTTATGACATAAGCAGATGAAAATAGAAAAAGCAAAACGCACATTTGTTGCAGAGAATTTACAAATTGACAGCTGGGAATCCATCAAAACGTACTTTGATGATTTACTTGCACGTACGATAGAAACAAAGGAAGATTACACCAAATGGTTGAAAGACAAAAGTGAATTGGAGGCTGTATTAGAAGAAGATGCGGCTTGGCGTTACATCAAAATGACGATTGATACGCGTGATGAAGCCTTGAGCAATGCTTACACTTTTTTCGTGACGAAAATTCAGCCTGAATTGGCGCCATTTGAAGATCAATTGAATCAAAAATTGGTGAGCTCTCCTTATTTTGCTGAATTGGATGCGGATCAAGCACATCACATTTATTTTCGTTCAGTAAAAACTGCCTTGGAGTTGTTCCGCGAGGAAAACATTGAAATTGAAGCTGAGTTGAACGAAAAAAGTCAACAGTACGGTTCTATTTCAGCGGCACAAACAATTGAACATGAAGGCGAACAAATCACGATGCAGAGAGCGTCATCTTTGTTAAAAGAACAAGATGAATCCTTACGTAAAACTGTTTTTGAGAAAATGGCTGTACGTCGAGCTGAAGATGCTCAAAAACTGGATGATTTGTACACTGAATTGGTTCAGAAAAGACATCAACTTGCAAAAAATGCTGGCTTTGAAAATTTTAGGGATTACAAATTCCAATCCTTGGGACGTTTTGATTATACCAAAGAAGATTGTTTCAACTTCCACAATGCGATAAAGAAATTAATTGTTCCGATGGTGAAAACGATTCAACAAGAGAAATTAAATAAATTAGGTAAAACACAGTTCAAACCGTGGGATGCCGATGTTGATCCAGATGGAAAAGCGCCCTTAAAACCTTTCTCAACAGGTGAAGAGTTATTGAACGGAAGCATTGCCATGTTTGATAAAATCGATGCGTATTTTGGAAATTGCTTGCGTACAATGGACGAAATGGGTCACTTGGATTTGGATTCAAAAGCTGGAAAAGCGCCAGGCGGCTATAATTATCCACTTTACGAAATTGGAGTTCCCTTTATTTTCATGAATTCAGTTGGTGCGCAACGTGATTTAGTGACAATGGTGCACGAAGGTGGTCACGCTGTACATTCATTCTTGAGCAGAGATTTAGAATTAACTGGCTTCAAAAGTTTACCTTCAGAAGTAGCAGAATTAGCTTCTATGTCGATGGAATTGTTGACCATGAATCTGTGGAATGAATTCTACAAAGACGAGCAAGAATTGAACCGTGCGAAGAAAGATCAATTGGAAACGATTTTAAAAATACTTCCTTGGATTGCTCAAATCGACGAGTTCCAGCATTGGGTGTACGAAAATCCAACACATTCAGTTGAAGAACGTCACACAAAATGGGTTTCCATTTCAAAAGAATATGGAACTGGTTTAACAGATTGGACAGGTTTTGAAGACGTTCAAAAAACAGCATGGCAACGCCAATTGCATTTGTTCGAAGTTCCTTTTTATTACATCGAATATGGAATAGCACAATTAGGAGCTTTGGGCGTTTGGAAAAACAGCATGACGAACTTCCAACAAGCGATTGATGCGTACAAAGCAGCATTAAGCTTGGGGTATACGAAATCAATTCCTGAAATCTATGCAACAGCAGGAATTCGATTTGATTTCACGGAAGCTTATTTGAAAGAGTTGGCTGATTTTGTTCAAGCGGAACTTTCTTCTTTGAATTAATTTGTTGTAAATTGCTTTGAATTAATCTCTTGAACATGAAACCGCTGATTATCTTTTTTGCTCTAACGTTCTTTTTCACGGCGAAAAGTCAAACGTATTTTCCACCACTGACTGGTACGACGTGGGAAACGATTCCACCTTCCGATTTAGGCTGGTGCGACGATTCGATTCAAGTATTGTATAACTTTTTAGAAGGATCTGATTCGAAAGCATTCATTGTATTGAAGGATGGAAAAATCGTCCTTGAAAAGTACTTTGGCACTTTTACGCAGGACAGTTTATGGTTGTGGAATTCCGCTGGAAAAACTTTAACGGCTTATGCGGTTGGTATCGCTCAAACCGAAGGAATGTTGAACATCAACGATCCATCCAGCGATTATTTAGGAACGGGTTGGACAAGCCTCACGCCTACTCAAGAAGCGGCAATTACCATTCGCCATCAACTTACAATGACAACTGGTTTGGATGAAGGCGTTTCATTCGATTGTACCGATCCAAGTTGCTTACAGTACCTTGCCGCTCCAGGAACACGTTGGTCGTATCATAACAGTCCATACACTTTATTGGATGGTGTTATTGAAAATGCTTCCGGTTTAACCTTGAATCAATTTATTCAGCAGAAAATCGGGTCTAAAATCGGCATGAACGGTTTGTTTGTTCCTTATGGATATGACAATGTGTTTGTTTCAAAAGCACGCGGAATGGCCCGTTTCGGATTGTTGCTTTCACAAAATGGCGTTTGGAATACAACGACTGTTCAAAGTGATGTAAATTATTTGAACGACATGCGCACGCCGTCACAAACCTTGAACAATAGTTACGGTTATTTAACTTGGCTCAATGGTCAGTCGAGTTTCATGTTACCGAGTTCGCAGCTTGTTTTCCCTGGATCGACTATTCCAAACGCTCCTAGTGACATGTATGCCGCTTTAGGAAAGAATGGTCAAATCATCAACGTGGTTCCTTCTCAGGGATTGGTGATTGTTCGCATGGGTTCTTCCATGGGAAACAGTTATGTCGGAAATCAATACAACGATACCATTTGGCAACACATCAATAACTTGGGATGTGCAGTAGGCATTACTGAAAATGTGAATGATTTCTGGTCGATTCAAAGCAATCCAACCACTGATGTGATTACAATCTATGGACTAAACAAGGCTGATCGAGTGGAACTTTATACTCCGACAGGTCAGCGCTTCGAAGTTGTACGAAACGAAAATGATTTGAATGTTTCTGCACTTCCTCGCGGAATGTATTTTGTGCGTTTGGAACGAAATGGGGTGATGCGGACGTTGCGGGTTTTTCTTTTCTAGAAGTTAGAGATAGAAGTTAGAGATAGAACAACACTTTTGAAATTAGTCAGTATATTTGAACTTTATTTAAAAGAATCAATATGACAATTCAAGAGAAATTGGTGGTTTCGTTGAACTACAAACTATCAGATCACAAAACAGGAGAAAAAATCGAAGAGACGAGCACTGAAAATCCGATGGTGTTTTTATACGGTGTTGGGGCGATTATTCCTGAGTTCGAAGAGAATATTTACGGAAAAAAAGTGGGAGATTCTTTTGAGTTTGTCATTAAATCAGAAAACGCTTACGGTGATGCAGATGAGAATCAAATTGCAATGATTCCTTTAGACGTATTCCGCGATCCAGAAGGAAATTTCAACCCAGAACATTTCCCAGTAGGATCGTTGGTTCCAATGTCGGATAACGAAGGAAACAACTTACGTGGACGCGTTATTGAAGTAACTCCAGAATTAATCAAAATGGACTTTAATCACCCATTAGCGGGAACAGATTTACATTTCATTGGTGAAGTTTTAGCGATTCGAGAAGCATCACAAGATGAAATTGATCATGGACATGTGCACGGAGAACACGGGCATCATCATTAAGAAATAAATGAATTGAGAGAAAGGGAATGACGCAAGTTGTTCCTTTTTTTATTGCGAATTTTCTGAAATAAATCTTTCTTGATCTTTGATATTACCTTTTTCAACAAAACTAATTTTTAGAGATTTTATTCAACCCCTTCAGGGTTGTTATAATTACCTCAAAAAACTGTGAGACTCGACCTTTCTACAACATTTCGAAATGCTCAATGTAACAGCTCAAGAACCCCGACATCCCCCTAGAATTAAATTTATTGGTATCAATCTATTCATACCCCGACTCTAAATTTTACCCATGAATTCTTCACCCTGAAGGGGTTATATGATTCCTTTGCTCGATTAGATTTTGTTTTGAAGCTTAACTCAGGGAATACTAAATCAAGTTTTTATCAATTCTATCAGAAATCAGGGTATATATTTCTCCTCAAAGTTAATATTGTGCTTGATGAGCAATTTCTTATATTCTTGCATGAATGATTTATGCTTGTGATGCTCTTCTTGGTTTTGCACATAAGCGATTAATCGATCTTTTTCCTTCATTGAGTAAGTAAACGCACCATATCCATCTTGCCAACCTTTAAAATGTGGAAATAAATTATTCTCTTTAATATGGTGAGTGCAAGCTAATTTAATATCCTTAATCAAAGAAGCAAGGGCAACATTCGGATGAACGTGCGTCACTATATGAATGTGATCCTCAACCCCATTTACCTGATAGAGAAAGCATTGTTTATTTTTTAAAATTCCATGGATAAATTTGAAAAGCTCATCGCGATTGTTTTTGGTTAGTACTTTCTCGCGATATTTTGTTCCTATCACAATTTGATAGATGATTTGAGTGTAGGTGGACATATTTGTAAAAGAATTATTTTACTTGAATTTAAAAAGAATGCTTGAGAAAAAATAATTTTTCTTGAGGAAATTTATTCAACCCCTTCAGGGTTGGGTTTTATCAAAGTATAATTCTTGGGTAATTTTTTTCAACCCCTTCAGGGTTGAAAAAATCTCTCAAAAAAACTAATTCTGATTGTGAATGAATTTGGTTTTAATCTAAATCTTGGGTTACAACCATACTTGATTTACTTTACAATTTTCTCAACGACCTCTTAATTTAATTCGCCTTCTTTTGAAAATATCTCTCGGCATACCCAGCCTTTACACTATTCCCATGAGTCAATAACCTTGAAGGGGTTGAATAAGAAACTGATGACTATTGACTATTCACTCAAATCCAACCCTGAAGGGGTTAAATCTCAATACTAAAAAACTTTACCACTGATCACCACAACCCTGAAGGGGTTGAATAAGAAACTGGTGACTATTGACTAGTAACTAGTGGATCGACAAACTCAATCACCTCTTTTTTTTACCAAAACATGCCCTTTTCGCGAAACAAAAACCTATCCTAATTGTCTATTCTTTGGACCGGATGAATCGCATGCAACTAAAGAGTTGTAGTGGTTTTCAAGAAATAGATAGTGACATGGACAAGATTTTTAGCTTAAAAGATATTCTTTCGCTCGAAAAGCAAAAACGCACAAATTTGATCAATAGCATTGGTGGATTTAAAAGCGTTGGTTTGGTTGGAACGATCAATGCTCATGGGCAAACAAATCTTGGAATTTTTAGTTCTCTTGTTCACATTGGTGCTCATCCCCCGCTGATTGGATTGATATTCAGACCAGGAAACCCAATGCGCGACACACTTGCCAATATTTTGGAAACTGGATTTTATACAATCAATCACATCAACCCATTCATTCTTGCACAATCGCACCAAACGTCCGCGCATTACAAAGCGGATCAATCAGAATTTGATGCAGTCGGATTAACTCCTCACTTCGAAGCAGCAATTCCAGCGCCATTCGTTGCTGAAAGCAACATTCAACTTGGTGTTCAATTCAAAGAGAAGCTTGAAATAACAAGCAATCAAACGCAACTCGTTGTGGGAGAAATTGTGTTCATCAAAGTCCCTGAAAAATGTGTTGGAAATGATGGCTTTGTCAATCTGGAGTTAGCAAACACCTTGACTTGTTCTGGCTTGGACGCTTATCATTCGACCCAACTACTCGATCGCTTTAGTTATGCAAAACCGGATAAATCGTTAATTTCCTTACTTACAAATGACTAAGGAAGCGCTTTCAATTGTTTGGTTTAAGCGCGACTTACGGGTAAGCGATCATGCGCCACTTTACATGGCTCAGCAAGCGAATTTACCCATTTTACTATTGTATTGTTTCGAGCCTTCGATCATGCAGTATGACGATTCGGACATTCGCCATTGGCGGTTTGTTTATGAATCGCTGTTAGATCTGCAAAAAAGCTTTAATGCTTCGAATGCAAAACTTTACATCGTTCATCAAGAGGCAGAAACGGTGTTCGAGCAATTGAATGAACAATTCACGATACAAGCGGTTTTTTCACACGAAGAAATTGGCAACAACTTGACCTTTCAACGCGATCTTCGCTTAAAGAAGTTCTTTAAATCTGAAGGGATTCAATGGCATGAATTTCAAACAAACGGAATCATCCGCGGATTAAAAAATCGAAGAAACTGGGAGGAACAATGGAAAAAAGTCATGACTTCTCCCTATTATCCCTTTGAAGCAAGTAAAGGAACTTTTTGTCAGCTTTCAGAAGCATTTTATCAGCAATTAAAAGGTCCTGAATTACCAACTGAGATCACTCAGCGAAATACTTCCTTTCAGCAGGGAGGAGAATCATTTGCTTGGAAATACTTGAAAAGTTTTATTGGAGAACGCTACGTCAATTACAGCAAGCACATTTCAAAACCTTTGCTGAGTAGAACTGGATGCAGCCGATTATCGCCCTATTTAGCCTATGGAAACATCAGCATGCGTTTGGTGTATCAAGTTACCATTCAGAATTACGATACTTCCAGAAACAAACGAGCACTTTCAAATTTCATTTCGCGTTTGCATTGGCATTGTCACTTCATTCAAAAGTTTGAAAGCGAGTGCCGCATGGAATTTGAAAATGTCAATCGTGCTTTCGATGCCGTTATCAAACCTAAGAACGAGGCTTTCATTACTGCTTGGCAACAAGGAAAAACAGGCGTTCCAATCGTTGATGCATGCATGCGTTGTTTGAAAGAAACAGGCTACATCAACTTCAGAATGCGTGCAATGGTCGTTTCATTTTTTGTCTTTAACTTATGGCAAGATTGGCGTGAATTGCATTTTTTAGCCCGTCAGTTTTTGGATTATGAACCAGGCATTCACTACCCACAACTGCAAATGCAAGCTGGAGTGACTGGTGTGAATACCGTCCGCATTTACAATCCAATAAAAAACTCTGAAGATCATGACCCGGAAGGATTGTTCATCAAGCAATGGCTTCCAGAACTTTCTGAATTACCTGCACATTTAATTCACGAACCGTGGAAATTGAGCTGGATGGAACAACAACTCTATGCGTGTGAAATTGGTAAGGACTACCCTGCTCCAATTGTCGATTTGGAAGAAACACGCAAATACGCGAGTGATGTAATTTGGTCATTTCGCAAGAAGGATGAAGTAAAAGTTGAAGGACAACGAATCTTAAGCATGCATGTTAGCCAAGATTCAACACGTAAATCGAAATCAAATGCGAAACGTAAAAAAGCAACACCTACCGACTAAGGTCTGCCCTGTTTGCCAACGTCCATTTACCTGGCGAAAAAAATGGGAAAAGGTTTGGGATGAAGTGACTTATTGCAGTGAACGTTGCAGAAAAACGAAAAAATGATGAGCAAAAAGAAGACATTGCGGTTAATTCTGGGAGATCAGTTGAATTCTCAACATTCGTGGTTCAATTCCGTCGATGAAACTGTTACCTATGTCATGATGGAAATACGAACGGAAACAGATTATACGGTTCATCATCTCCAAAAAGTGATCGCTTTCTTTGCTGCCATGCGTGAATTCGCAGATTGGTTGGTTAGGAATCAACATCGCGTCATCTACCTTAAACTTAACGATTCAAACAACCTTCAATCCTTCGAAAAGAACATTGAAGCACTTATTCAACAACATGCTTTTACCCATTTTGAATACCAACTTCCCGATGAATACCGCGTCGATGAAGTTCTTCGCCAATTGTGCTCGAAACT
Source organism: Bacteroidota bacterium (assembly GCA_039804825.1). Classification (GTDB taxonomy): domain Bacteria; phylum Bacteroidota; class Bacteroidia; order Flavobacteriales_D; family Crocinitomicaceae; genus M0103. The sequence goes on along the minus strand of JBDLVK010000084.1, from coordinate 28,185 downwards.
TAGTGTTTCAAGCTCTTTCATTGATACCGAACATTTCTTTGGAACGCGTAACGAATTGAGCCAGTTTTTCGAAGGAAAGAAATTGCTTTTAATGGAAAGCTTTTACCGTCACATGCGCATAAAACACGGCGTTTTGATGGAAGGTTCACTTCCAACTACAGGACAATGGAACTACGATTCAGACAACCGCAAGAAATTACCCAAGAACCACAAACCAACTGAACCTTTGTTGTTTCAAAACGACGTTTCAACGATATACTCAGCGCTACAAGAAGCCAAAGTTACAACGTTGGGAACCTGCGATCCGAAACAGTTTATTTGGCCCATCAATCGACAACAATCCTTGGACTTACTGCGATTTTTTATTGAGGAATGTTTGCCGTTGTTTGGAACCTATCAAGACGCAATGATGCCGCAAGAATGGTCGCTGTATCATTCGCGCCTCTCGTTTTCCATGAATACAAAAATGCTTTCTCCGATGGAAGTGATTCAAGCGGCAATTAAACAGTGGGAAGCGAATCCAGAAAAAATAGAATTCAATCAATTGGAAGGTTTTGTTCGACAAATTATTGGATGGCGCGAATACATGCGGGGAATTTATTGGAAGGAAATGCCACAGTACCGTACAATGAATTTTTTCAATCATCAACGTTCCTTGCCTGAATGGTTTTGGACAGGAAAAACAAAGATGAATTGCATGCGCGATGCCATTGAGCAATCCTTGAATTACGCCTACGCTCACCACATTCAACGCCTCATGGTTACAGGGAATTTTGCCTTACTTGCTGGTATTCATCCGGATGAAGTTGACAAGTGGTACTTGGGAATTTACATCGACGCCTTGGAATGGGTTGAAATCACCAATACGCGTGGAATGAGTCAATTTGCAGATGGTGGAATTGTTGGCACGAAACCTTACGTAAGTTCAGCCACCTACATTGATAAAATGAGTCATTATTGCGGTAGCTGTTATTATTCTAAAGCGAAGAAAGTCGGTGATAAAGCTTGTCCCTTCAATAGTCTTTACTGGAATTTTTATGACCAGCACGAAGCCAAACTAGCGAAAAACCCACGCATTGGGATGATGTACAATGTTTGGCGAAAGATGAAACCCGAAGATAAAGCAGCACTTTTAGAGCAAGCAGCCTACTACATCGATCACATCAATGAACTTTGAAAAACTTCACAAACTTAAGACAATGAAAACAGCAATCGTTTGGTTCAAAACAGATTTACGCACGGAGGACAATGAAACCTTGGTAAAAGCAATCGCACAGAATGATCAACTAATTCCAGTGTATTGCATCGATCCGCGTCATTGGGAAACGAGTACGTTTGGCTTTAAAAAGACAGGAAGTTTCCGCACGAAATTCTTGTTTGAAGCCTTAATCGATTTAAATAAACAATTAGAGTTAATTGGCTCACATTTAGTTGTTTTAAATGGTTTACCTGAAGAAGAACTTCCACAACTAGTTGATAAATATTCTGCTACAAAAGTTTATGCAAAACGCGAAGTTGGGTTTGAAGAAAAACAAGTAGAATCTGCTGTTGAAACAGCCTTGTGGAAACATAAATGTGAATTGGATCGCTTTAGTACAAGTACGCTTTACCACGCAGAAGATTTACCCTTCGCTATTAAATCCATTCCAGAGATTTTTACCGAATTTCGGAAGAAGGTAGAAAAAGAATCGATCATCCGTCCAGTATTTGAGAAACCTGCACGCATCAATTCACCAGCAATGAAACCTTTTCAACTTCCTTCCTTTGAAGCGCTTGGACTTGAACAACCACAAATTGATGAACGTGCTGTCTTGGCGTTCAAAGGAGGAGAAACAGCAGCACTTCAGCGATTGAATCACTATTTTTTTGAAACGAAAGCGCTCTCTAGTTACAAGGAAACGCGCAATGGATTGATTGGTGCAGATTACTCATCAAAATTCTCCGCTTGGTTGGCCTTGGGTTGTATTTCACCGCGCTACATCGTTGATCAAATCAGAAACTATGAAGAGCAACACGGCGCCAATGAATCGACTTATTGGCTAATTTTCGAACTTATTTGGCGCGATTATTTCCGTTTCATGATGAAAAAGCACCAAGCAAAATTCTTCTTAAAAGGCGGAATTCAGGGCAAAGAACTCAGCACACAAACTGATTTATCAAAAGCACAACAATGGATCAATGGAGAAACAGGCGTTGATTTTATCGATGCAAACATGAACGAACTCAAACGAACTGGTTTTATGAGTAATCGCGGTAGACAGAACGTCGCCAGCTATTTTTGCAATGAAATGAACCTCGATTGGCGCATCGGTGCGAGTTACTTCGAAGAACAATTAATTGACTATGACGTTTGCAGCAACTGGGGAAATTGGGCTTACCTTGCAGGAGTTGGTAATGATCCTCGCGGAAATCGTGCCTTCAACATCGAAAAGCAAGCGAACGATTATGATAAGAAGGGGGAATATCGGGCGATGTGGGGAACTAGAAACTAGTGACTACCTGCTTGTCGTAGCCTCCAGCGCAGAGAGGGAGCATTGAACATGGAGCATGGAGCATGGAGCAATGAACAAGGAACAAAGACGGATAATTTAAACCAACCTACTTCTGAGAATTGGATACTATTTTAGGAAATCTTGTCCAACACTGAAGGGTGGAATTAGAAACTGATTCGGGATGCCATAAATGGATTTCCAACAATGAATGGTGGGAAGGAGAAACAGTAAGTAACTCAAAAGACCGGCAAGTGCTTCTATAAAAAATATACTACTATATTTGCCGTCGATTATTAAAAAGACCATTCTATCAAATGTTAATTCCTGCCTTACGGTATCTCTTGATTACCCAATTCATTATCTGTTCACAATGGGGGAATTCTCAAACTTTACCACAATTAAAAAAAGCCGAAAAGTACCTTGCTGAAGCGAAATTGGATGCTGCGAGCATTTTGCTGGACAATTTAGCCAAAACAATTTATTCTAAATCGCCTGCGCTCCGTGCAAGGTATTTCGTGGTGAATGGTAAACTCCAAAAGCAATATTCTGAAATTGGTAAAGCCTTGGCTAGCTATAAGAAAGCCGAATCACATTACAAGACTCAAAAAGACTTCGATAGCGTCTTACTTGTAAAAACCCTAAAAGCTGAAGTGTTTCGCTTTGGAAATCTTGAAAAAGAAAGTTTGAAGGAAATTCAAGAGGCAGAAAAGTACTTAGGAAAAACGTGTGCACCTAACATTCATGCTTATTTCCTCAATCGAAAATTGGCTATTTACAATTATTGGCGTTTTTCGACTGATCGACCAACCATTGATTCACTCTTGAATCAAATCTTTGCTTTAAAAGATAAAATCACAGATTATGAAACGATGGCCTACACACTCAATGAGCAAGGAAATATCATTGAAAAAGGAGTTGGACAAGTAGAATCCATTCCCTATTATGAGAAAGCTTTTGAGTACGCCGTGAAACACAAGCAATCTGTTGCAGGTGCAGATATTGCCATTAACCTTGGTCGTCTCTATCAAAATCAAACGGAGTTTCACAAAGCGATTGAAGCATATTTCAAAGGGGTTGAACTGGCAAAGAAATCCAATAATGTTTACCAACTTTCACGCTTGTATAGTGGTTTATCTTATTGTCACCAATTTATCAATGAATTAGAAAGCGCCATTTATTACCGCGATACGTCGAACGGTTATGCAACAGATTTTAATTTACGCGAAAATAGTATTGAATTACAAAAAATTGAACGTCGCTACAATATCAACCTGAAAGAAAAAGAACTCAAACTAAAAAATACCGAAATAGAACAATTCGAATCGCGTTTTTGGTACATGCTGTTGTTCATTGGAATCATTATTATCGTTGTCGTCATTTTGGTAATTAACCACCGAAGAACCTTACGCACAAACAAACAACTCGATAAACTTTCCAAGGAAAATGAATTCTTGTTACGGGAAGCCAATCACCGCATTCACAACAACCTCCAATTAATCATTATTCTTATCAATTCGGAGTTGAACAAGGATTCTGGTGCAATGGAAAGTCAATTGATCAAACTCCAATCTCAAGTCGATTCTATCGCAACGCTACACAAGCATTTGTACCAAACAGAGGATAAACGTTCAGTTAACATGAATGAATACATTCGTGAAATCAAGATCAATTTACACGATCATTTTGTGAACAAAGGCGTTCAGGTTAACTTTGAAATTCCTGCCTTCTATGTTCCAACGGATCAAGCGATGCAAATAGGTTTAATTGTGACTGAATTGTGTATCAACACCTTAAAACACGCATTTTCTGAAACACAAAAATACCGACAAGTTCAACTTTCTATGATTGCCGACAAACAAGCGATTCTTATTTCGTACAGTGACAATGGTAATCAACTTCAAGGAAAAGCCGTTAAACCAAAACTCATTTCGCAACTGCTTCGCCAATTGAAAGCAGAAGCAGAAATCGATACCACAACAGGTTATAATTTACAGTTTAAAATCAACCGTTAAAAAATATGCAGTCAACTAAAATTTTGATCGTAGAAGATGAAGTAATCATTGCAGATTACATTGGGGAGCTTTTGCAAAAAGAAGGATATACATGCCTAGAAATTGCGTATGACATTGAAGAAGCTAAAGAATTGTACGCAATGTTCAATCCTGACATCGTTTTATTAGACATCAATATTCATGGTGAAAACGAGGGTATTAAATTGAGTACAGCGCTTGAATTGAAATCGAAGGTGATTTTCCTTACTGCACAAAACGATCGCACCACCATTAATGCTGCAATTAAAACAAAACCGCATGCCTATCTGACCAAACCAATCAAGAAGAACGATTTAATGGCTGCAATTGCATTGGCGATTACCAATTTACAAGATAGCTTTGTTGTTTTCAAAAATGGATACACCGATGTCAAAATCAATTTTGATGAATTGCTTTACATTAAAAGTGATGGTAATTACATCGATGTTTTTACGACAAATGGAAAATACACTTTACGTCGTTCGTTGGAAAGTTTTCATGCAGAATTGGACAAAGAACTGTTTCAGCAAATCCACCGTTCAATCATCGTAAACACCAGCAAAGTCTCAGAAAAGAAAAGCAATGCTCTGTTCATTAAAGAAATCGAATTACCGATGTCGCGCTCATTTCGGATCTCACTTTAGTGTCATTCACATACAAAGATTTGCACTTTATCACAGCTTTTAATCTATCTGATTTTCTAACTATACATTTGGTTCATTATTCTTAAAACCACAATGTATGATTAAAAATTATCTATCTTTATGTATGCTCATTTTGTCGAGTTCAATTGTATTTGGACAAGCCACTTTGAGCTATGACAAGGGAACTGGTGTCAACGGAGGAACAACCGCTTCTGTCAGCTTCCCTGAATTATCAACTTGCCAATCTGCTGTTTCCGTTGTTGGAAACTCAGGAATTTGGAATGGTGTTGTTTGGAGCAACGGAACCTTCAATGTCATTGTGAATGGAACAACCATTGGAAATTATCCAACTGGAACGAATGTTAACCTAAACGCTTACCTTCCGATTACGTCGTTGCAACTTACATCAAATGCTGGAACATGGCATACTGTAGGTGGTGTTGTTACATTAACTTCTCCAGCAACTTTCGGAGCCCCAACAGTGGCAAATGTTAACTATGCTGTAGGAGCAACAGCTTCTCCATTAACTGCAACACTTTCTGGTGGAGCAACGAGCTTAAAATGGTACACAACAGCAACAGGTGCTGGTTATACAACAACAGCTCCAACTCCTTCAACAGCTGCAGCTGGAATTACTTCGTATTGGGTTTCTCAAGCGAATGGAGCTGGTTGTGAAGGAGCACGTGCAAAGATTAAAGTGTATGTAGGTACCGAAGAAAATCTTTACCATGCTGGTACCGGCGTAAACGGTGGACAAGCGGCTTCTGTAACTGTTGGAAATTTCTCAACGTGTCAAACTGAAGCCTACGTTGTTTGTGGATCAGGTGTTTGGGACGGTATTTCTTGGAGCAACGGAACATTTGACTTAACTGTAAATGGAACGTCTGTTGGAACTTATGCTGGTGGAACACAAGTCGATCTTGCAGCTTATTTGCCAATCACAAGTGTTACTGCTTCTTCAAATGCTTGGACATGGCACACAGTTGATGCAACAGTTCATATTGTTTCATTGGCATCTTCTACGCCTGATGCACCAACTGTTTCAAACGTCTATTATGCGCCAGGACAAACTGCTTCTGCACTTACCGCAACATTAACGGGAACAGGAACAACATTAAAATGGTACACATCTGCAATTGGAGATGGTTATTCTGCAACAGGTCCAACTCCTTCTACTGCAAGTGTTGGAACAACTTCATACTGGGTTGCTCAAGCAGATGCTTCAGGATGTGAAAGTCAACGTTCAGAGATCAAAGTAATCGTTGCAAACTTAGGTACTCATTTAAATTTCGACGGAACAAACGATGAAGTATTGGTTCCAGCTGAAACAATCAACAATCTATCTGCTGCAACAATTGAAACATGGGTTAACATCGCTGCTTATGGTGGTACTGACCAATCCATCTTTACAAAACAAAGTAACTTCGAAAATACTTACGTTAGCTTATTGGTGAAAGCCAACGGACAAGTTTACTACAAATCAAAAAACAACTCTGGTGAAATTTACAGTAACACAACGTTAGCCGCTGGTCAATGGTACCACATTGCTGTTCGTTTCGACGGTGGTGATGCAGATTTATACATCAATGGTGTATTAGACGCTTCTGCTCAAGGAGATTTCAGTATTCCAGATGACATCACAATTACAGGTGCATCATTCGGAAGTATTTACACAAATGCCAACTGGAATTTAACTGGAAGCATCGATGAATTCAGAGTATGGAACACAATGTTGGATGAAGCTTCAATTATGCGAAGAATGAGTTGTGAAATCGACCCAGCAACTTCAGGTTTGATTGCTTACTACACATTCAATCATGGATATGATGCAGTTGAAAATCCATCAGTTACTACATTGGTTGATCAAACATCTTATGCACACAACGGAACATTGAACAACTTTGGATTAACTGCTGCAACATCAAACTGGATTGATGGTTCACCGATTACTTCAGGTGTTATTATCCCAGAAATGCCAACAGGAACACAAGCATTTACCTACTGTTACAACGAAACTGCTTCTCAATTAGCAGCAACAGGAACTGGTTTAATGTGGTTTACATCGCAAGTTGGTGGTACAGGTGACGCTAATGCTCCTACTCCATCTACAACAACTGCTGGAACAACTTCTTACTGGGTTGCTTCTACAAATGCAAACGGATGTGAATCTGAGCGTATGGAGGTAACAGTTGACGTACTTCCTCAAGCTGCGGGTACGGATGTACAACAAGCGTGTGATTCTTTTCAATGGATAGATGGAATTACCTACACATCAAGTACAACTACTGCAACCTATACGTTCCCTGCAGGTGCTGCAAACGGATGTGATTCAATCGTAACCTTGGATTTAACAATCAATGCTTCACCAAGTGCAGCAGCGACAGACAACATGGACGGAACATTCACTGCAACAGGAAATGGATCTTACCAATGGGTTGATTGTGATAACGCAAATGCTCCAATTGCTGGTGCAACAAACGCACTATTCCAACCAACGGTAAATGGTAACTATGCAGTTGTTGTTTCTTCTAACGGATGTAGCACAACTTCTAACTGTTTAGCAATCACTTCTGTTTCATTGAATGAATTGGCAGGAACAACTGCAATCACTGTTGTACCAAACCCAGGTTCTGATATCGTGAACATCGTTTCTTCAACGCCAATTGAAAAAGCAATCGTTTACTCAGCAAACGGAACGCAATTAGAACAAACTGCTACTTCAACATTGAACGTTCAGTCGTACGCTCCAGGTGTTTACTTCATCTCAGTAATCACTTCAGCAGGACAAAACGTTATTCGTTTTGTGAAACAATAAAACCAATCATTTCCGCTACGGCGGACATCATTCACGAAAAGAAAAAGATCCTCTGCGCAAGCGGGGGATTTTTTTTAGTGATGAACTGAATAGTGGTGAGAGATGAACGTTTGAACCAAGCTATTTCTAGGAAAAGCATTTAATTCTGGAAATTATATTATTTCAACGTTTCCACATCTCGGCTAACACGATGATTACTCAGCGCACTCATGCAAGCTTTTTTTACTAATTACTGAATGGCTTCAATTAGAATTGAACTTTTTTCAACGCGTTCGCGGCAACTTACGACGCTTTCGCGATTCTTTCCTTTTCATTCGCGGTTCGTTCCCTTTCGTTCGCGGTTTGTTCCTACGCATTCGCGATTCGTTCCTTTTCGTTCGCGATTCCTTTCCTTTCGTTCGCGGTTTGTTTCAACGCATTCGTGATTTGATCCCACGCATTCGCGGTTCGTTCCCTTTCGTTTGCGGAATGTTCCCTTTCGTTCGCGATTCCTTCCATTTCGTTCACGATTCCTTCCATTTCATTCGCGGTTTGTTCCCTTTCGTTCGGGATCCTGCGAAAATCAAAGTTAGCGCATAATTGAACCCCAGGCTCCGGCTATGAGAACAAGTGATTTTCCTTTCTTGATATCAATTCGGTTCATATCATCAAATACTTTTTGGGCCCCTTCGCAATTCCAATAGCGAATACCGGTGCCAAAAAGATTGATGATGTAGCTCATACTTTAAAGTTATGAATCTTCTGGGGGAATGTGGAGGTTTGGGGAGGAAAAGGTTCATGGAATAATTAGAATTGTAGGAGTTGGTCCGCAAATTCGGTGGGAGTTGGGGGTTTGTTTCCGTGCCAGCAATCTAACTTCTATCTCTATCTTCTATCTCTAACTTCTAAAATCCAAACTGCGGTTTACCGCACCTCAAAACTGCGGGTTTCCCTCTATTTTGCCATTTCACCGAAAAAAGCAACTATTCAACTAGTGCAAGACGAACGAATTTGCTAGCTTAGGGGCTGAAAAAAATGTAGACAACTAAAAATGATCACAGGAGAATTAAAATCACAAGTAGATAAAATTTGGGAAGCGTTCTGGACAGGTGGGATTTCGAACCCCTTGACCGTAATTGAACAATTCACGTATTTATTGTTTATCAGACGCTTGGATGAAAAACAATTGCTTGAAGAGAAAAAAGCAAACATGATTGGTCTTTCGACGGAGCTCAAGAACCCTAATCTTATATTCTCTCCTGAGCAGAAAATGTTGCGTTGGAATTCGTTTAAAAATGTGGATCCTGAATCGATGTTTGAGTTGTTTACAAAAACGACAACTGAACGACCTTTAACGGTGTTCGATCACATGAAGGAATTGGGAAGTGAAAACGGTGGTGTTTTTGCCGATTTCATGAAAGGTGCGACGTTTATGATTCCTACTCCTCGCCTCTTGGACATGGTGGTTCAAATGATTGATAAAATCAGAATGGACGACCGCGATACGAAAGGAGATTTGTACGAATACTTGCTTTCGAAAACAGCGACAGCAGGAACCAACGGACAATTCAGAACACCGCGCCATATTATTCGCATGATGGTGGACATGGTGCAACCGAAAAAAGACGATACGATTTGTGATCCAAGTTGTGGAACGGCAGGATTTCTTGTAACGGTGGGCGAATACATGCATGAAAACCATGCAGATTTCTTTCTTGACAGAGATTTTAGAGCGCATTACAATAGCAAGATGTTTACAGGAATTGAGTTTGATGCGACCATGTTGCGCATTGGAGCAATGAACTTGCAATTACATGGCATTGAAACACCACAATTGGTTGGAAAAGATGCCTTGAGCGAAAGCAATGGCGACATCAATGATCGTTTTTCGTTAATACTGGCGAACCCGCCATTTAAAGGAAGTTTGGATTACGATTCTGTAGAAAAATCCATCTTGCAAACTGTAAAAACAAAGAAAACAGAATTGTTGTTCTTGGGCTTGATGTTGCGCATGTTGAAAGTGGGCGGACGTTGTGCTGTAATTGTTCCTGATGGTGTATTATTTGGAAGTTCGAATGCTCACAAACAAATCCGTGAAGAAATTGTAGCGAAACAAAAATTGGAAGCCGTAATTTCTATGCCGAGTGGTGTGTTTAAACCCTACGCTGGAGTTTCCACAGCCATTTTAATCTTTACAAAAACGAATTCAGGTGGAACCGACAATGTGTGGTTCTACGACATGAAAGCCGATGGTTATTCCCTAGACGACAAACGCAACGAAATTAAAGACAACGACATTCCAGATATTGTTGCACGTTATAATTCTTTAGCGCAGGCTGAGGCTCTCGAAGCCAAGCGCCAACGCACAGACCAATCCTTCCTCGTGCCTTTCTCTGAAATAAAAGCGAACGATTGGGACCTCAGTATCAACAAATACAAAGAAGTGATATATGAAACCGTGCATTACGAAAAACCTGAAGTGTTGATTGCAGAAATTAAGCAACTGGATCAAGAGCGCAACGAGGCTTTGAGTTTGTTGGAAAAAATGTTAAAATGAATATGTTCGAATTAAATAAAATTTCAACCTTAATTACTAAAGGTACAACACCAACATCAATTGGAACTGGATTCACTGATTCTGGTGTAAAATTTCTAAGAGCTCAAAATATAATTAACGGTTCACTTTTATTAAATGATGATATACTACATATTAGTCAAAGGGATCATGACACGCTTTTAAAAAGATCCAATATAAAAAAAGGTGACTTACTAATTACCATAGCTGGTACAATTGGAAGAACCGCTATTGTGGAAGGAGTTGATGAGGAATTAAATTGTAATCAAGCGGTTGCTATTATACGATTAAAGGAAGAGTTTGTCGATGCTAAATACTTAAAATATTTCATTGAATCTAAGAATGCTCAAGATCAAATTACAAATGGAAAAGTAGTTGCTACGATACCAAATTTAAGCCTTTCACAGATTTCGAATCTCAAGATCCCCCTCCCACCTCTTTCCGAGCAAAAGCGCATTGCAGATTTATTAGACACAGCCGATCGTTTGCGCCAGAAGGACAAAGCCTTGTTGGAAAAATACGACCAACTAGCGCAGAGTTTGTTTTTGGAAATGTTTGGGGATCCGGTGAAGAATGATAAGGGTTGGGAGGTGAAGAAATTAGGAGAAATTCTTAAAGTGCAAGGAGGATATTCTTTCAAAAGCTCTGATTATTTAAATAATGGAATTCGATTAGTGAAAATTGCCAATGTCAATTTTGAAAAATTAATTTGGGATGAGATAGATTATTTACCAACTGATTTCTTAACAAAATATTCAGATTTCAAACTCAATATCGGTGATGTTTTAATGGCACTTACACGGCCAATAATTAAATCACTAGGAACAATAAAAGCAGTAAAAGTTACTAATAATGATGTTCCTGCCTTATTGAATCAACGAGTGGCAAGGTTTCAAAACAATTCAAGTTACATTAACTCATACTTCCTTATTCAGTTAATATTCACCAATGAATTTAAATATTTGATTGAAAAGTTTTCATCGACATCATTACAACCCAATGTCAGCAACAAACAAATAGAATCAATAGAAATAGGGTTACCCCCACTATCACTCCAAAACCAATTCGCCGAACAAGTTCGGCTCATTGAAAAGCAGAAAGAGTTGGCGAAAGAGAATTTGAAGAAGAGTGAGGAGTTGTTTCAGAGGTTGATGGGGGAAGTGTTTGGGGGATGAAGGGAATGAATAAGTAAAAAAATGAACTATGCCTTCGGGCTGCATATAAAGAATAAAAGTAATTTAATTGAAACCACGATATGAGTAAATTTCAGAATGAGAGTAACTGTTTAGCTTCTTTAGCATTGTTTCGAGGGATGTATGACTCGAATAATGACGTATATTCAATTCTTTGTGAATTTATAAAAGACATTATTATCAATGAAGCCAAGTATTCATTTAGTTTAAGTGAAATTAACCATTTGCTTAATACCACATATGATTTTAAAATACCCGATGCTGTAACCAAAACGGCAATCCGTAAAATTGACGGGATTACATTAAATAATGGAATTTATAGTATTGACAGTACTAAAATTATTATCAAGAACAACTTGAGCAATATAAAATCTACAATAATCCAGGATAATGATTCCATTATAGAAAAATTAATAAAATTTGTAGAAAAGGAAATAGATAAAACAGTTGATGAAGAAATTGAAACTTTAATTGTACATGCATTTTGTCAATTTCTTCTTGATAATTCATACAATGAGAATTATTCCGAATTAGTAAGTGCATTTTTTCTGGAGAACTCCGATGATTTATCTTTTATGAATAAAATCAACCAAATTCGTGAAGGGGTAATTTTGTATTCAGGAATTAAATATAATGGCAATCTAAACGAAACAAGTAATTGGAGAACAGAATTCACAATTTATTTAGATACTGAAATCCTATTTCATTTCGCAGGTTATAATGGCACTTTGTATAAATCACATTTTGATGATTTTTACATGTATGTTAGGGAAATAAATCATAAAGCTCAAACAACTCTGATAAAACTCAGATTTTTAGGTGATGTTAAAAATGAAATTGAAGGATTCTTCACCAAAGCTAAATATTTAATCGATGGAAATGCTAAACCTAATCCTTCCGGTTCAGCAATGAATGCAATTGTCAATGGTTGCAAAACAGCGGCTGATATATTAATAAAAAAATCAGACTTTTATCATTCATTAACATCAATAGGAATCATTGAAGATGAAAAGACCGTTTCTTTAAATGAAGAAAATTTTAGGTATAATATTATTGATCAATCAATAATAAAAGAATTATCAGAAGAATTAGAATTTGATATAACTCAGGCTTTAGATTGTCTTAACCAAATAAGCTTGCGCCGCCGAGAGAATAATTCTGACAATTTTGAAAACTGTAAATATATTTTGCTCACGGGAAATAAAAGTACTTTGACAGTATCGTGGCACAATAGAGTTAAAAATGAAGGAGAAGTTCCATTTGCTACAACATTGCATTGGATGACCAATAAATTTTGGTTTAGATTACATAAAGGATTTGGAATTAATAGCTTTCCAAAATCCTTCGATGTCATTTCAAAATCTCAAATATTACTTTCCACTCAATTGAACGAGTCGATTGGTGAAAAATATGAAGAGCTTAAATCAGAAATTAAGGGTGGACGTTTAACCGAAGACCAAGCAAAAGCTAGAATTGTTCATCTTAGAAAAAGTACAAGAAACCCTGAGGAAATTGAAAAAGAAGAAATTGAAACAATTTTAGAATTTATAACTGATGATTCAATTGATAAATTTATTGAAGAACAAGAATTTATTAGAATTAATGCTTTAAAAACGGCTGAAGAAAATGCTAATCTTCAAAATGAATTAGATGGTATCAAAAGAGATCTTAATTTAACTCAAGAGGATTTAAATAATAAACTTCAAGAAATCACAGAATCTGACTTTAAAAGAGTAAAATCAAATCTCGCTACTAAACAGGATCTTATCAATATTTTATCGGTTCAAATGGACAATATTAAAACGAATTCAAGGAATCGGTTGTTTTGGTATAAGTTAAAATTAATACTATTTGCTTTTTTATGGGTTAGTTTACTAACCAGTTTAATAATTCTCTTCAAATGGAATGATTTAGAAATGTGGACATTCTATATTCCGGCTATTTTGTTCGCTCTTTCATTAATTTATATTGTTGTTTATGAAAAAAAGTTTAGTATTAACGCCCGTATATTACATCAAATTGAGAAAAGAAAAGAACATATTTTTTCTGATGAAATTTTTAAACAAAAGTTTGATTTTGAAAAGTTTAATTTAATCAAATTGGAAATTGTTCAACTGGAAAATGAAATAATCAAAATGAGAGAAGACAATGCATTCTTATTATGAACATGTCTTATTAAATTTTTGGATATTTCAAATCTTTAAACAATTGATTCTTTACAAATTAAAGTAGCATATTTTCAATTTTTATACAAAAAGGGATGATTTCAATCTTATCCACAATTGATAAAGTACTTAAAATAAAATGAATAGTTCTGACCTAATAGAAGTTCTAATTCAAACGGAAGGTAAAGCTAATGAAATTACTTTCAATGATAGTTTGTTTTTGAACCTTTCATCCTATCAACATTATTCTAAGGAACTAGACGTTATTCAATTTGAAAATTGCACATTCAATGGAAATATTATACTTTCAAATTTAAATTTTGATCTAATCTTATTTTCTTTCGAAAATTGCACATTCAATGGTGAAAATGTTACATTAAGTAATCTTCACAAAATTTATGATGTAAAATTTTCTAATTGTGAACTAATCAATTTAACGATTTCCTCTTCTGAAATTGAAAATTGTGAAATAACGAATTGTTCGATCAATAATGAATTTAATTTAATAGGTTTTAAAGGCGATTTTTGTGAAATAAAAAGAAACGAAAATAACCGAACCAAAATAAATTCTATCAAATGCAATTCACCCGAATTAGAGCAATTGGATATAGATACATCTATTCGAATTAATAAAATTAGGATTGACGAAATCAAACAACTTAATTTAATTTGTCCTGTAGATAATTTATCCATTTCCTCTTCGAAGTTTGAGCGAATTACAATTGAAAAAAATGATGATGACAAATCTGATATTGCAATTGAAAATTTCAATCTTCGAAGTCCTGTTTTTGATGGGCAAATTGAAATTTATGATGTCAAAATCAAATCATTAGACTTTCGTAATGTCCATTCTTCTAAAGGAAGTATTCGTTTAAATGAGGTAAAACTCGATGAAACAACTATTATTGATACTACAATAAACGCGTTTTATTGGAACCAAATAGAATTTCAAAATCCACCTTATTTAATCCGTTCTGATTTTAGTGGATTGAAAATGACGAATGTTAAATGGGACAGAAAGAAAAAATTAAAATTATCTTATTTAGACAAAAAAGTAAAACCGTTTTATGGACTTTTGGAAAAATTTTACACTAAAATAGGATATGGTTATGATCAAATTGATATCAGCGAAATCCAATACCAACGCGATACTTACAGACAATTAAAAGCTGCGTCAATTGCTAATCACAACCAAATTGAAGCCTTGGATTTTTACAGGAACGAGATGCGCTTGTATTGGAAAGAGGTACGAATCAATGGAGGCATCAGTTGGCAGAATCGGATGCTTGTTTTTCTTAATCGTTGGAGTTCAGATTTTGGTCAGAACTGGATTCTTCCGATCATGTGGTTGTTTGTGTTTCATGCTTTGTGGTTTTCGTGTTTACTATCTTTTGGGTTTTGGAGCAATTCCAAAACAGGTGGAGAAGAATTTGCAGAATATTTCAAATTATTGAACCCTACACATGACTTGCCTTGCTATATGTCAACAGGTTTTGATTATTTAACGGATATCATCATGCGCGTTTCAATTGCTTACTTTGTTTATCATATCATTCGCGCAACGCGGAAATTTGGGAAGGTGTGATGGGGGAAACCAATCAAAAGTTTATATGCCGTAATTTTTTTACGGCATATAAACTTTTATAGTATATTTGTACCGAACGGTAAAAATAAAACAACGTGTTAGCGAGTCTCACAGTATCCAATTTCAAAGGATTTAATTCAGATTTCACTTTTAATCTGAAAGAAACCAATGGTTTTCAATTCAATACAGAATGTATAAAAAATGGATTAATAAATTCAGCACTAGTTTATGGTTACAACGCTGTAGGCAAATCGAATCTCGGTTTTGCTCTATTTGATCTAGTTACACATTTGACAGATAAACACTTTAAAGAAACTGATTATAGCCAACATACATACTTAAACGCATCGAGTAATTCAGATAAAGCAAAATTCTATTTTGAATTTCTATTTGATGGAAACACCGTAACATATGGATACGAGAAAACAAGTGTAAGAACTTTACTTGTGGAAGAATTTTGTATTAATGGTAAAACTTTAGCGTATATTGATAAAAATGTAAGTAATCATGCTGTTATTGGATTCGAGGGAGCTGAAACGTTAAATAAAGAATTAACAAACAGTAATTTATCTTTATTAAAGTATATTAGAAATAATTCAGTCTTAAACGAAAATGAAGAAAATGAAATTTTGAATAAATTTTTCGTTTTTGTAGATAGTATGCTTTTCTTCAGTTCTGCTTATGGTAATTCGTTTTTAGGATTTGAGAACACAGGTTTTGTTGGAAGAATTGAAGAGGATATCATTTCAAAAAACAATGTTATTGATTTTGAAAATTTCCTACAAAAAGCTGGTATAGTTTGTAATATAAAAGTTATTGAAGAATTAGAAAAGAAGAAACTTGCTTTCGATTTTAATGGCAAACTTTTATCCTTTTACGAGATAGCTTCATCTGGCACAAAGGCACTAACATTATTTTATATGTGGCGTCAGCGCTTTAAAATAGATAAATCTGTTTCCTTTTTATTCATTGACGAGTTTGATTCGTACTACCATCATGAATTGGCTGCATTTATCGTTGAAGAACTTAAGCAAACAGGAGTTCAATTTGTTTTAACAAGTCACAATACTTCAATAATAACAAACGAATTACTTCGTCCAGATTGTTATTTCTTAATGAAAAAAGATTCTATAAAATCTTTAGCACAGAGTACTCCAAAAGAGTTAAGAGAGGCTCACAATATTGAAAAAATGTATAAAGCAGGGACATTCAATGGCTAACAAGATTCTTTTTGTTTTTGAGGGTGAATGTACAGAGAAGAATATCGTTTCAAGTTTTTCACAACATTTTGTAAATGAAAGTACTGTTATATATTGTGCATATTGTCAGGAAGTATATCAGCTACATAAAGAACTCTCTGAGGATGAGGATTTGGATTTGTTTTTACTTTTAAAAGAAAAACCTGCGAATGAAGGAACGCTCTCAAGTTTTAAAAAAGATGATTTTGCAGAAATCTATTTATTTTTTGACTATGATGGACATGCCACAAAAGCAGAAGACGAAAAAATCACAGAACTCCTAAATGCTTTCGATAATGAAACTGAACGCGGTAAACTTTATCTAAGTTACCCAATGGTTGAATCTATTAGACATTTAAATGATAAAATAGATTTTAAGGATGTGACAGTTAAAGCGAAAGAAAATATACGATATAAAAATTTGGTTAATTCTGAAGGTCACGAAATATATCGTCAGCATCCGTCCAAGTTAACTTATACGTTATGGTGTGAAATTATTGTCCAACATTTATATAAAATGAACTTTATTGTTTCAGATAATTTTTCGTTTCCAGAAAGTATCATTGAACAAAAAGTGATATTCGACCATCAACTTGCCAAATACATTAAACCCTACGAGTTAGTTGCCGTTTTAAGTTCATTTCCTCCGTTTATTTTGGATTATTATGGCATTGATACTTTGCTAGAAAAGCTTGAACAAAAATAACTCCTTATTTATTTTGCTTATTCAGTTTAGTTGCTTTCATGAGAAACAAGTATAAAGTCTATTATATTAAGTATTTAATTAAAAATCGTTAAAATATCGACAAAGACATTTTTCCCCAATTCCTACCCCGTTTCAAACATTTTCATTATTTTCAACGTGTAATTATAAACGCACAATTTGCAAACTAACTTTCACTTCTTACAAACCGAATGGCCGAACATTTTCGAAGAAAGTCGTGATGCTGAAAAACATGCACTGACCAATCCGCGGTATGCAGCCATTTTGTCGAGAAGTGCATTGGAGAAAATTGTGCATTGGTTGTATGAAAATGATAGTGATTTAAATCGTCCTTACGATGTTTCCTTGAATTCATTGATTCATGAACAAAGCTTTCGCGACAATCTTTCACCACAACTATTCAGAGAAATCAATATCATTCGAAAAGTTGGAAATCTTGGTGCACACGGTCAAAAAGTTTCCAAAGATGAGAGTTTAGCAGCGATTAAATGTTTGCATAGTTTCTCTGCATTTCTTGCGAAATATTACGGTGAAACCATCTATACAATTTCAGATTTTGACGATTCATTCGTTCCAACAGGAGAAGAGGAAACTATTCTGAAACAACAACTTGAGCTTTTGCGTTCGAAACTGGAAGAGCAAGAAACTGTTTTTCGTCAGGAACAAAAAGAACAAGATCGAGCAATCAGTATTTCAGCAGAAGCTAAATCTGCCTTTTTATCGCTTCGTAAAAAATTCGCCACACGTCGCGAAGAAAGAGAAAAGCAACTTGATGTTAATAAGGTAATCCCGCATAACATTCCTGAAAGTGCAACACGCAAGATTTACATTGATTTGTTTCTGCGTGAAAGCGGTTGGGAACAACTTAGACAAGGGTATGAACTAGAATTTGAAGTAACAGGAATGCCACTTTCTACAAATCCTTCTGGTAAAGGATATGTTGATTATGTATTGTGGGGCAATGATGGTTTACCTTTAGCGGTGATTGAGGCAAAGAAAACAATGCTTGATGCAACCAAAGGCAGACAGCAAGCGGTGCAATATGCTGATTGCATGGAACAATTGTTTGGACAACGTCCGGTAATTTTCTATACCAATGGTTATGAAACCCATTTATGGGATGATACTTTTTATACACCTCGCGAAGTTCAAGGATTTTATACTAAAAATGAACTTCAATTAATTGTTGATCGTCGCAAATCTCGTTTGGATTTACGCACTTTTTCAGTTGATCAAAACATCGCAGGAAGACCATATCAGTTGGAAGCAATTCAACGAATTGCTGAGAACTTTGTAACGAACAATGGAACAGCGTTAAAAGGTCGCGCACGAAAATCATTATTGGTAATGGCTACTGGTTCGGGGAAAACTCGAACAGCAGCTGCAATCATTGATATGATGACCAAATGCAATTGGGCAAAACGCGTCTTGTTTCTTGCCGATAGAAATGCTTTGGTGAGTCAAGCGAAGAAATCCATTTCTGAAAATCTACCACATTTATCGGCGATAGATTTAACCAAAGAAAAAGAAGACAATGGGACGCGCTTGGATTTTTCGACCTATCCAACTATGTTGAACAAGATTGATAGTGTACGCAATGATAACGAACGATTTTACAGTGTTGGGCATTTTGATTTAATCATCATAGATGAAGCCCATCGTTCTGTTTATCAGAAATACAAAGCCATTTTTGATTATTTCGATTGTCTATTGATTGGTTTAACAGCCACTCCTAAAAAAGAAATTGATAAAAACACCTACGACCTTTTTGAAATAGAAGACGACAATCCGACATTTGCTTATGAATTAAACAAAGCAGTGGCCGATAAATACTTGGTTCCACCAAAAGCTGCTTCTGTTCCTTTAAAGTTTGTACGCGAAGGAATTAAATACAATGAATTAAGTGCTGAAGAGCAAAAAATTTACGAAGAAAAATTTGGAGACCCAACGATTGAAGCACCCGAAGAAATTGGGAGTTCTGCTTTAAATTCTTGGCTATTCAATAACGATACCGTTGACAAAGTATTAGACCATTTAATGACCAATGGAATCAAGGTTGAAGGTGGAGATAAATTGGGTAAAACCATCATTTTCGCGAAGAACCATGATCACGCACTATTTATCGAAGAACGTTTTAATAAAAACTATCCTGAATACGGTGGGCATTTTTTAAGAGTTATTGATAATTATGAACCGCGCGCTCAAGATTTATTAGAGAAATTTGTTAACGAAAAGGTTGAATTAGATCCGCAGATTGCTGTTTCCGTTGACATGATGGATACTGGAGTTGATGCACCACGAGTTGTGAATTTGGTCTTTTTCAAATTGGTTCGTTCGTCTTCTAAATTTTGGCAGATGATTGGTCGAGGAACACGCCTCTGCCCTAACCTTTTTGGCCCAGGACAAGACAAGAAGGAATTCCTAATTTTTGATTTTTGTCAGAATTTTGAATTCTTTGATGAATTCCCTGATGGTTGGTCTACAAAACCTTTCAAGCCAATTTCACAGCGTATATTTGAATCGAAGCTTGAAGTTTCTTTTTTAATTGGAGAGAATTCTGAAGCTACCGAAGATGATAAAAATCTGAAAGTAAGTTATCTG
This sequence comes from Bacteroidota bacterium, assembly GCA_039804825.1. GTDB lineage: Bacteria > Bacteroidota > Bacteroidia > Flavobacteriales_D > Crocinitomicaceae > M0103. The sequence goes on along the minus strand of JBDLVK010000084.1, from coordinate 8,144 downwards.
GATGATTTGCATCATCAAATTGCCTCGTTAAATCAAAATCGTTTTGTTGTGCGCAAAGAATTGCGTTTGGTCAATGCATATTCTGCTCGTTCGAAATGGGATAATTTATCGCGCAGTTCGATTTCAGAAATAAAGGCGCATATATCTGCTTTGCCAGAAATCGATAATTCAGATGAATTAGCTCGAAGATTTGATTTATTAATGCTAACGATTCAATTACTTGAATTGGAAGGAGAAGATGCAACTCTTTATATTAATCGAGTAGTAAGAACCGCACAATCACTTGCAAAACTAGACAATATACCTGCAGTACAAAATCAAAAACCAACGATTCAACTTGTACAAAAGGAAGAATTTTGGAACAATCGCCGCTTATCGCGCTTGGAAGATGTGCGTATCAATTTGAGAGATTTAATTAAGTTCATTGAGATAGAAACACGAGAAAATGTTTACACGCCATTTGAAGATGAATTAGACAAAGACAATATTCAGTTCCGCGAAGTTGTACCTTCCTACACCATGATGCAAAGTTACAAGGATCGTGTTGAGACCTATTTGCGCAACAACAAAGACCAAATTGTAATTCGCAAAATCACGCACAATGAGCCAATTACTTCAGCTGAATTAAACCAATTAGAAGAAATTCTATTTGATCATCAAATGTGCGGTACTCGAGAAGAATTTATTCAAGAATATGGTGAACAACCACTCGGTAAATTCATTCGCAGCATTTTAGGATTGGAAATTACGGCAGCCAATGAATTATTTGCAGAATTTCTAAATGCAGGAAATTTACGCGCAGAGCAAATCACCTTTATCAATAACATTATTTCTTTCCTTGTCAAAAACGGTACAATCGAAAAAGCAATGCTCTTCGAACCTCCATTCACCGAACTTCATCAAGACGGTGTCATCGGAATTTTCGACGACGCCCAAGCAACACGAATAATTAGCCTTGTTGATACGGTGAATCGAAATGCTGAGGTGGGGTAACATAAGAACTATGAAAAAAGAAACTATTGACGAGAAACAAATGACTTTGATTCTTTCCTGGCATCAACAAGCACAGGATTCAACAAATGAATATTTGAAATTCATGAGCAATTGGATAGCTTTTAATGCAATTTGTTATGCACTATATTACAAATCAGCAATAAAAGAAAGAGCAGACATTGATCGTAAAAAATCGAAAATTGATATGGTAACTAATCGGCTTATGACAGAAAACAATCTCGTTGCCGATAAAGCTAGTATTGAAAAAAAAGATGAAAAGTGGATGATTAACTTAGAACTACCCGAAAGACTATTTCTAACAATTCAAAAAACATATACAGAAGATATTATTTATACATTATTTGATTCAGAGTGGTCCATTTTTTTCGATAACCAAGAAATATTTAATGAGCTGTCATTAAACCTAAAAAGAAAAATTGAAAAAGATGGTTTCCATTACATTATTAACATGGCAAGAGTCTTTAAATTTGACAGTAAAAATATCCCCGAAATGATAAAAAGGAACATAATTATTCCTTTAGACGAAATTCAATTCCCTCAAGTTCGAAAAGTTCTTTATCAAATTCGCAATAACATTTTTCATGGTGAAAAGACACCGGGAGAGCCGAATGATGATAGAATTGTGAAAGCAGCAAACCCTGTATTAAATGAGATAGTTTCTTTCTGTATTCAAAAATTAAAAATTAGGTAATTATTAAAATAGATAAGATAAATTCAGTTAAAAACGGAAAGATGCGCCTATCACAATTATTGAAGCAACATAATATTTCAGAAGAAAAGGCAGAAATTTATTTTAAAATAATGGGTCAACCATTTACGTCCATCAACAAGAAGTTAGATGAAGACGAAATCAATGAATTCATTCAAGTACATAAATCATTTGGAAAAAAGAAAGTCGAATTAGTTAATAACCAAAAGGTAGTCTACAAAGACGACTATCCAGAAGATTTTTTAAATCATAACCTATTCGAAAAAGATATAAATCAAATAATAGAAGGTAAAACAGAATTTAATAAATCGGAAATCCATAAACTTGAATTTGAAAGTGAGCAAATAGAATCCTTTCTCACAGATTTTGAAGCATTTTCTATATGCAATGGTTTAAAAAATACACTAGCCAAACAAATCTGTAAATTGTATTTTTCTGGTGAGTTTTCACACCGCATACAATTTGAAGCTCACCGTTTAGCTATCGAAACGATAGACAAATACGGTGAAAGTTTAATCCATCACTTAATTACATTGCCGAAACTTCCGTTTAATACAAAAAGTGCTATACCCGTTTTTACCCAATTAGAGAAAAAGAAAAATCTTAGCGATAATCCATCATTTCGACTTTTGTTTTTAAATGAAAAAGTTCAGTTTTCATTTTACAGCGTTATGGTTGGTGAAACAAAAATTGTATTTAATAATGTAATACTTGCAAAAAGCAAAACGAATAATCAAAACCTATTTCTAATAGGTAAGAATGGAAAATGTTTGCCATTATCAAAAGACAGAAATCTTGGACCAATGATACAAGTTTTCTTAAGTCAAACCAATAATCTAACTGATGCAATTTTGCATTATGGCCTTCAAACTGGAGAATGTTCCGTGTGTGGAAGACCCCTCAGTGATCCAGAATCCATAAGACTAGGAATTGGTCCAGTTTGCCGCGAATATGTTAACTTTAATTGAAATTTGATTTAATATGTCTAAACTATCTGAACTTCGTCACACAATCGATTCTATCACATTCCCAAGTCAATTTAAACACTTTGGAGGAGCTGAATTAATCATCACAAATGATAAAAACCGTGGTTATCGGGAAGGTGACACTGTTATTTACACCAATCACGCTTCAGCTTTGAGTTGGCTAGTTGTCCAATTGAAAGAAATTTACAAAGATGAAATTCATGCAGGAAACAAATATGATTTCTACCCTTTAATTGGTCAGTTAATTCAAGAATCTTTGACAAATGAAGCTGAATTAATTGATTCAATGTTGTACGTTGTCGATGAGATCGAAAAAGCTTGGGGAAGTAAATGATTGAACTGAATTAAAGCTTTTGCGTTGATAGTAGAATTCACTGTCAGCACTGTTATTCGTAATTCATGATTTGTAATTCGTGATTCGCTGATATCAAACTATTTTTCATAGGGTTGAACTATCTATTATAATAAATCAATTTGTTTCGGTTCTTCGATGAACGTTTTTTTTGGGCTTAGTTTTCGAAGTTGTCCTTCTATTATGCTTTAATAGATTTGACGAATTCGCTCTTGCCGCTGCTGCAAGATCCAGCACATTCAGCGAAGATTCGGACTTCCGCATAGACATCTACGTATAAATACGTATTTTATGATTCTATGAGTTGAAATCTACATTACTTCAAAAAATATCATCTACTTTAACAATGTAAAATTGCTGTTACAAACCGATTATTCACTAATTACTATTCACTCATGAAACACCAAGTTATGTTTTTGGGCGTATTCGTTTCTTTTCTAGGAACAGCGCAGCAAAACACAGTCGCAACAGGTGGTAATGCTTCTAGTGCACAAGGTTCTGTAAGTTATTCTATTGGTCAAATTGACTATGAAACCAGTTCAAATGCGAATGGTACAATTTCTCAGGGAGTTCAACAACCCTATGAAATTTATCCCTTAGCAGTCGATGAGCTCTTCAGTTCTTTAGAAATTAACTTATTTCCGAATCCTACAAGCGATTTCATCCACTTAACCATTGGCGATTTAAGTAAAACCGAAAACTTAAGTTACCAATTAACCGATGCAAGCGGAAGATTAATTCAATCTGCTATTATTTCTGAGAAAAGCACACAAATTGATGTGCAACACTTATCCACTGCATCTTATTTTTTAAACGTTTTTGTTGGTGATCAACCAGCGAAATCATTTACTCTAATTAAAAACCACTAAACGCTTAACACATGAAAAAGAAATTATTACTCGTTGGCGCACTTTTAATGGGCGCTTATACCTTTGCTCAAGCTCCACAAAAAATGTCTTACCAAGCGGTTGTTCGCAATGGAAGCAACGCCTTGGTTACGAACTCACCAGTAGGTGTAAAAATCAGCGTATTACAAGGTTCTGCAACTGGCACTGCAGCATATGTTGAAACGCAAAACGTTACTACGAATGCAAATGGATTAGCATCCTTGCAAATTGGAAATGGTACCGTTGTTTCTGGAACAATGGCAGGAATTGATTGGGCAAATGGACCATACTTTATTAAAACAGAAACAGATCCCACTGGTGGAACAAACTATACAATTGCAGGTACTTCCGAATTGTTAAGTGTTCCTTACGCATTGTATGCTGCAAACGGAACTCCTGGACCAGTTGGGCCTCAAGGACCAGCAGGAGCAGATGGTACAAACGGTGCTAATGGTGTTGATGGTGTTGGAATCACTTCAACTGTTGACAATGGTGATGGTACATTTACTTTTACATACTCAGATGGTTCAACCTTCACGACATCTGATTTAACAGGACCTCAAGGAATTCAGGGACCTACTGGAGCAACTGGTGCAACTGGGCCTGCTGGAGCGAACGGACTAGATGGTGCGACTGGACCAATGGGGCCTCAAGGGCCAACTGGCTTAACTGGAGCAACTGGACCTACTGGACCTGCAGGTGCGAATGGACTAGACGGTGCAACAGGACCGATGGGACCTCAAGGGCCAACTGGCTTAACTGGTGCAACTGGACCTACTGGTGCAACTGGAGCAACAGGACCTGCTGGACCTGCTGGACCAATTGCCGGTTCTGACACTCAAATTATTTTTAACAATGCAGGCGTTGCTGGTGGATCTGCCAACAACACATGGAATAATACTACAAATACACATACAGTTACTGGAACATCTGTAACGACAAATGAAAGAGTTACTGCACTTGCAGGTGTTGGTAGCCGCGTTGTTTTAACAGATGCCTCTGGAAATTTAACAGCAGGTGCTGGTGGTGCGGTTACTGGTTCTGGAACAAATAACTACATGACTAAATGGACAAACGGTCCTGGCTCAGTTATTGGGAACTCTTTGATGCAAGATAATGGAACAAGTGTTTCTGTCGGTTTAACAAGTCCTTCTGTGATTTATCAATTGTATGCTTATCGTCAACAATTAACAGCTAATGGTGATGGTCAACATTCATTGATGGGATATCGTACACGTGACTCGCAAAATGATGGTATTTCTTATGCTCAAATTTCTGCGAACTCTGCTACATGTGGTTACAATTTCTGGGGTGACGTGTACACATTTGGTGTAGCTGGATGGAACTACAATGATTATTCTCGTTGCGGTGGTACCTTTGGTGCTGATGTAAATGGTATGTATTGGGGATCTTTAGGCTACAGAAGTTCTGGTTTATTAAATTACGGAGTTTATGGTTCTGCAGCTTATGCGAATGGAGCTGGATTCTTGCCAACAACTGAAACAGCTGGAATTGGTGGTGGTTTCTTTGGAGCAATGATTGGTTCTGTTACAAAAGGTCAAATTATCGGTCAATTGAATTCAGGTGAATTGTTTGCTTCATACAACGAAGGAAATACATATACAACTGGTAAAAATATTGAATTAATCGGTGCTGAAGGTCAAGCGAAACAAGCAGTTTATGCTGTAACATCGTTGGACGCTAAAATCTACAACAACGGTTCTGCACAATTGGTAAATGGACAGGCTTACATTGCTTTTGATGCAAATTATAAAGCGCTTTTAGGTGAAAATCCAACTGTTACTGTTTCTCCAAATGGCAACTGTAATGGTGTTTACATTGCATCTGTTGATAAAAATGGTTTCACAGTAAAAGAAATGAACAATGGAACATCTACTGTTGCACTTTCTTGGATCGCTGTCGGAAATCGTGTTGATAACAGAATGGAAGAAGCGACAAGAATGGTTTCAGCTCCAGACTTCAATCGTAACATCGAGCAAGTATTGTTCGACGATGGAAACAAAGATGGAAGTGGATCTGCTATTTGGTGGGATGGAACTGCTATTCAATTCGGAAAATTGCCTGCTCACATGGCAAAAGTGAATCGTCCAGCAACAAAATAAATCTACCAATCAATCAATAAATCAAAAGGGTTCTATTAATTTAGGACCCTTTCTTTGTTACTATGAAATTTCTTTCTCTACTCTTGTTCATGTGCACAGGTTTTTTCACTTTTGGTCAATCTACAAGTGATTCTGTTTCTCTACAACTGCTGAAAACCGTTGTTTACACATTGGCCAATGATTCAATGAAAGGTCGCGCCACTGGCTCGTTAGAAGAAGAAAAAACACTAGAGTATCTATCTCAAACATTCCATGATTTAACGGGTAAAAAGCTCAAAAAACAGGCTTTTTCATTTATGAAAGACAGTATTAAATATCACTCAACGAACGCCTACTACTTTCAAAACAACCACGCAAAAAAAACACTAATTATCAGTGCGCACTACGACCACATTGGATTGGGAGGCCCTTTATCTTTAAGTTTTACATCGAATGAAATTCACAATGGCGCTGATGACAATGCGTCAGGAGTCGCTCTATTACTTTCCCTTTCTACAGATTTAATAAAGGTGAAAAATAAACAGGTCAATTACCTGTATGTTTTTTATGCTGGCCATGAAATCGGATTGTACGGTTCAGCAGCATTTTATGAGATGCTCATGAGAACAAATAAATTTAGATCAATTGCAGCAGTTGTAAATTTTGATATGGTCGGTAGAATGGATCCCCAACTACTAAAACTGAAATGCATGCGGTCACCTGAACTTGACAGCACTTTACAAGCTATTCCAATGGATAATAGTCCATTCACACTGAACATTTCAGATGAAGAAAAATTAACTACGCTCGACACAAAATGGTTTGTTGAAGCTGGAATACCATGTTTGAACTTTACCACCGGAATTCACAACGATTATCACAAAACGAGCGATGATCCGCAATACATCAATTATGAAGGGCTAGCGAACATCAGAACTTTCATTTTGAATCTTTTAATGGCATTTTAAAACACCTTCCCCCTTTCTTCAGTTCGTTTAACCTTATTTCAAACTATTAATTCACTAATAGTGCGCCGCCAAAATACTTGAATCGCTTTACTTATTCCCCTTTGTCGCTTTACTTTCTAGTGCAGTGCATTTCCCAACCCTACTGAAGGTAAATCATTGTTAAAACCACGCTATTACTTAGGAAGGGTGAACTTTCAATTAAAATAAATCAATCTGTTTCGGTTCCTCAAGGAAAGATTTTTTTCGGATTGGCTTTACGATTAGTGCTTCTAGATTTAGTTAAATGATTGAGTTGATGCGAAGCATCCTCAAAGAACCTTTTCAGCAGCGTTAGCACATGCCTTGTGCGTAATTGCGGCTCCTGCCTCGACTACAGTCGTGCAGGTAAGAGCATTCGCATGAGAAAAGCTTCGCTTTGATAATGGACAAGATTTAGATACAAAAAAATTATATTAATATCTATTTATCAATTATTTACATGTTTTAAATTAAATAATCAGTTTAAAATGTTAACATGAAAAAATACAGAAATTAATCCTATCTCAGCACCTTTAAACTATTTTTTGTAAGCAACTTTCGACCAAATATCTACTGTAATTGAATTCATTCAATTAGAAAGGCATTAAAAAAATATTTTTTTTCTCAACGTTTACAAGGGTTTCAAGCATAAAACAACTTTTTCTTGTTCAATAAATTTGACTTTTGGATTTTACCATATTATTTTAGTTGAAAATCAGTGCTCCCCTATTTGCTTTCCCAATAAACATTTATTGAATTATTACAATTCATTCTCATTTGTTCATACGAATGAATTTGATCAAATGCCGATTGTCTAACATTTTGTCTAATTAAAACTTATAACTATGGATTTCAACATCAATCAACTTCTTGAAACAACAAAGTATGTTTTTGAATCAACTAATTTCACTTACGAAACAACCGGTTGGTACATTGACGAAGACGACCATGGCCATTTTTTTGGAATAATCAACCTTGCTTCAAAAATGGAGAAAACGCCCATACTGACCACCCTAAAACGGAGTATACTGACCAGTCATTTTCATTTGCCTAAAAGAACGATTTAAGAGGTTATCTTATTTTCCAAAAATATTACTTTTTTTCGATT
>JBDLVK010000083.1:0-86255 GCA_039804825.1 Bacteroidota bacterium | reverse complement strand
TCAGGCATATCGTCGTCTTCGTCTTCCAACAATTCACTCAATGCTTTAATACTTGTCAAAGGCGTGCGCATTTCATGTGTAACAGTGTACAAGAACTCATCTTTCAATAAGTCCGTTTCCTTCATCTTTTCGTTTGCAATTTTCAAGGCATCTGTCACGCGTTTCAACTCGTCCGTTTTTTGTTGCAATTGTTTGTTGAGCGTAATAAGCTTTTGCGATTCCTCCAAAATGTTCACCACATCCTGCATGCTCAATTTCTCTTCTTTCACAACAGAAGAAACCAAAATTTTAGCTGATGAAGCACCCACAATTCCACTTAATAAACGTTCAGAAAAGTTGATGATGCGCGGATCTAATTCTTGTTGATTTTCCAAATCTATTTCTTGGCGCTTAGCAAAACTGCTTAATTCAGCTTGCGTTCTATTTTCACCAAAGAAACGCACGAGCAACGAACGAACATCCGGAAAAAATGCCTTTCCTTTCCAAACTACAGTTGAATCAATTTGCTCAGAATACTTGAAAATATCCACGTAAATTATTGCTTGGTTGCGTTCCAAAATGGATTGACGTGTAAAAATCGAAATCAAAATATACGTGAGCGCATTCAAGGTTAAACTCCAAAACAAAACGGTTGTGATTAACGCACCTTCATCGTATTGTGAATTTTTCACTCCGAGATAATGATAAATTTGCTGAAAATCGCTTGAGAAAAGCGATGGAATAATCAATAGAATCAACCAAATTGAAAAACCAACAGAAATTCCTGCAATTGCACCTTTTTTATTGCCTAATTTCCAATAAACACCGCCAATAATCGCTGGGGCAAATTGCGCAACCGCGACAAACGAAATCAATCCGATGGAAATCAACGAAAAATCTGCTACAACAAATCGATAATAGAAATAGGCAGAAATCAATACAACGAAAATACTGATGCGACGAAAGAAAACTGGGATTTTATGGTTGCGTTCTTTAAAGCGATTCAGAATAAAAGCACGATTTATAAAGACGGGCATCAAAATCGAATTCGAAACCATTTTACTCAAAGCATGTGTCGAAACGATAATCATTCCGCTAGCTGCAGAAAATCCACCAAGTAATACAAGGGCTGCCATCCACGTGTTATTGAATAAAAGCGGAATTGCCAACATGTAAGTATCACCGTCCAATCCTTTTCCTGCAAATAATTGATTTCCAGCTATCGCAATAGGAATAACAAATAAGTTGATCAAAACCAAATACAATGGAAAAACCCAAATGGCGCGTTTTAATTGTCGCTCTTGTGAAATCTCAACAATTCCCATTTCAAATTGACGTGGTAAAAACAAAAATGCCATCATCGAGAGCAAAATCATCCCAAACCATTGTCCGTAATCATTGTTTTTATTGATCGTTAATGCATTTTCAGGAATACTACTGTACAAATCACTTTGTCCATTGAAAATGAAATACGTCACATAGATTCCAAAAATCAAAAACACTAACAATTTCACGATTGACTCAACAGCAACTGCACCAATCAAACCGGTATTTTGCTCTTTATTCTGAAAACGATGGGTCGTAAACATCACAATAAAAGCACCTAAACCAATTGTTACTATTAACGCAATATCAAAATGGTTCAGAAACGAATTCGATTGTTTAGCATTCCATGAAAGCAGCGTTTCGATAGCACGTTCAATTCCGGTTATTTGTAAAGCAATATAAGGTACAATTCCAACAAACAACAAAACCGTTACCAAACGGTTGACGGTGATACTTTTATCATAGCGATTGGCAATAAAATCGGCCATTGATGATATTCCTTGAGCCTTTGCAATTCGGATAAATTTTCGATAAATCACCCATAAAAAAGGTGCAATAATAATTGGACCAATGTAGATCGTTAGGAATTCTAAATCGTACTTTGAAGCAGCTCCAACACTTCCGAAAAAAGTCCAAGCTGTACAATAAACGGCAAGTGAAAGCGCATAAATGGTCGGACTATTAATCAATCTTAGGCGCAAACGAGTTGAGTTGTCAATGCGATAAGCCACAAAAAACAACATTGCCAAGTAAGCGATTAAGACGATTGCGATTAGTCCGATGGTCATTTTACTCTTCTTTAAAGCGTGTAATTAGAAATCCAGCGATGACAATGAACACGCTCACTAAACAAAAATAGAACAGAATACCAGGTATTCCGTTCCATTTAATTTTTTGAAAAACATGAATGATTGGATAGTTAAATAAGAGCAATCCTATTACCGCCAATACAGCATATAGAGAACTTATTTTACGTTTTTCCATGTTTCAATATTATGAATGCAATTTACTTATTATTACAAATAAACCATGAATTGCAAGGTAACTTCTCCTCTATTTTTCACCGACTCGATATTCGAAAAATCAGGTCGCGAACGATAATTCAACGTCATTTTAGCATGATGACCTGCCAAATAAGCATTTACACCCGCATCAATCATGTTTACAGGAACTTTTTCACCGTTGGCATTTTTCAATCCTTCAAACACCGAATGGGTAAATGCGCCGTACGGTTGGAAGCGAACTTTCTCACTGAAATTTGGTACCAGATAACCAAGTTGCGTGTAAAAAATTGATCCGGTCCCAACCATTGGAAGCGCGTTTCCTTTGTAAGTTCCTCCACCATCAACTGGATTCATAATTCCAATTGAACGAACATAATTTTTACCAAAATTGTAATTGTAATAAGCACTATACAAAGTAATTGCATCTTTTCGCTCCTTACTTAAAGGCATGTCCATAAAAACATCCGCTCCTAATAATAATTGGTCTTGAACAACCGTATCGCCAGTAGTAGTACGATGCCACATTGCATCTTTTTGACTTTCAAAACCAACACCAACATTCAATACTTTTTTACTTCCTAAATAGGTTCCTACAAAATAAGGAAGTAAGTTACTTTCCTGTTCAAAAAACTGCCAATTGATGTAACCTGCTGATTGCCAACCTGACGAATAAGGATTGAATTCAGATTTATCAATACTGATTGCTTTGGCCGTATTCGCTTGAAACGCTTGATTTACTGACAAACGATAATCCAGTTTGCTTACCTTTCCTTTCGCAAAAAGTCCCATTTTACGACCAAATTGATCTGTTTTATCAATGGTTGGCCAGTTAAAAATTGGAGCATCATATGCCAGGAAATTCAAGGTGCTAGTACTCGTCATTCGAGAAATACCATTGAAATAATGCAATCCGGCACCAAAATTTAAACTTGCTATTTTGTTCTTGAACACCTTGTAATCTACATACGCGTCATGTAAAAATAATTGCGGCTTTTTACCATCTGTACCATTCACACCTCCACTAAATGTGTTTTGATTGTTGATACCAAAATGGGTGACAATTAAAAAACGGTCACTGATTTGAGAGTATGCCAAAAAACGAACACGTCTCAAACCAATATCAAATTGATTGTCTTGTTTTTTACCTAATAATGTACTTCCTGTATTATTATCATTATAGCGAAGCCAAACTTGATTCCAATTAATAAAGCGAATGTATTTTGTTCCTTCTGGATTTAACTTGAGCTTCATACCCGATTCATACTCCGTGTAACCTTGACCGAAAGCCACATTCGTCAATAATCCTAAAACAATTAGTAGTAGATTTGTTTTTTTCATCTTGAGTCGATTAAAATTTTATCGAATAGACAAAAAAGTAGTAGAAAGAAAAAATACCATATAGTTTAATGTAAATTAAATATAGTTTACACTATTTAAATAATATTTTAAGCGATTATTTTTAAAATACATTAAAACAAAAAAATCACATTTATATTATAGTATTGATATATAATGTTTTACTAAATATATTTATTTTGTAAACATATACCATTTTTGCATTTATTTTAAATTTGAGTCCTGATTTGCGTATTTTTGAATCGTATATGAAATCAACAATCACCATAGTCGGATGCGGTTGGCTTGGGTTTCCACTGGGAATCAGTCTACTAAAAGAAGAATTCTCAGTTTATGGATCTGGTCAAAGTCAGGAAAAAGTGGACTCAATCGCTTCTTCCGGAATGCACGGCTTTCTTTATTCTGAATTTAATACTACCTCAATTCCAAGCGATGCAAGAAAATCTGATTTCCTGATTATCAATTTTCCACCATCCAAATCGTCCGATTATGCACAACAAGTGTATGACTTAATCGAACAATTTTCTTCCGAAACAAAAGTTGTTTTAACAAGTTCAACAAGCGTTTACAAAGATATTGATGCACTAATTGATGAAAACGCTGAAAGAAACAACGAACACGCAGTAACATTGGCTGAGGATCGCGTAATCAATTCAGGACACGACTATTGCATTTTCCGTCTAGCCGGATTAATCGATGAAACGCGTCATCCAATTAAATTTCTGAGTGGTCGAGAAACGCAAAATGCACTCGGAAAAGTGAATTTGGTGCACAAACAAGATGTTATCAATGCGATTGTAAAACAATTAAAAACTAAAGACTGGAACACTATTTACAATGTTTGCTCCCCAGAACATCCATCGCGAAGAGATTATTATTCACAAACAGCGATTTCTAGAGGGATTCCACTTCCAATATTCGTTACTGAAGGATCAATTGGGAAAGAAATATCTAGCCAAAAATTAATTGAAACACTTGACTTTCAATTTAATCAATCCATCTTTTTTTGATTGATTAACATTTTAACAACTTTTTGGAACAACATTTGCCGTAATTTCGCGTCTTAGAAAAAATGAAATACTTAAGTACGCTAATAATTTTTCTTTCGCTGTTTTCGGCAAGAGCTTCTCACATTGTGGGGGGTGATATTTATTATGACTACTTGGGAAACAACAATTATCGTTTTTACATTTCCGTTTACCGCGATTGTAATTCAACAGGTGCCGCATACGATGACCCTCTGATGTTAGCAATTTATACGGCTAATAACTTGTTAGTAGATAATGTGGCTGTTCCTTTTCCTGGAAGTACAATTTTGCCTGTTGTTTTCAATAATCCTTGCGTAACACCTCCCAACAATATTTGTGTCGAAAAAGCTGTTTACACAACTGTGATTAATCTACCGCCAACGCCTGGTGGTTACACTGTTTCTTATCAACGTTGTTGTCGTGGACCAAATGTTACCAACCTTGTCAGCCCAGATAATACGGGATTAACCTTGACAACTCATGTTCCCGGTTCAGAAACAAATGCTACAAACAATAGCAGCCCGCGATTCACTAATTACCCACCATTATTGCTATGTAATAACGATGATTTAGTATTTAATCATTCTGCCACAGACCCAGATGGAGATCAATTGGTGTATTCATTGGTTACACCTTATTCAGGAGGTTCTTCTGGAGCGCCACTTCCAAATCCCGCTGCACCACCAAATTACTTTCCTGTGAATTGGGCTGGTGGTTTTTCTGCAGCGAATCCATTGGGACCTGGAGCAACAATTAATATCAATCCTACTACCGGAATTCTTACTGCATCACCTCAAATGTTGGGACTTTTCGTTGTTGGAATTCGCGTTCAAGAATACAGAAATGGTGTGTTAATTGGAGAAACGATTCGCGACTTTTTGTTCAAGGTTTTCAATTGTGATATCAGTATGCAGGCGATCCTTCCAGTTCAAGAAGATTTATCCACCTTTGTTTCTTATTGTCAAGGTTTAACAGTAGCTTTCGAAAACAATTCATACGGAGGAACGAATTATGCCTGGGATTTTGGCGTGAATGGTATATCAACAGATGTTAGCACTGTATTTGAACCAACTTACACCTATCCTGCTCCTGGCACTTATCAAGCAATGCTCGTTGTAAATCCAGGTTGGCCATGTACTGATACGGCCTATATCAATTTAACCCTAAACAATGAACTTTCTGCTGATTTTTCGGTACAAGATTCAGTATGTATTTTGAACAATAGTTTGGATTTTACCGGTATCACGGATGGTCCTCCAACAACCACATTTTTATGGGATTTCGGGCCAAATGCAAGTCCTGCATCCGCAACAACACAAAATGTCAACAATGTAAGTTTTAATACGAGCGGATTTATACCTGTTTCAATCACAACCAACAATGGAACATGCGCTGCCACCTATGAGGATTCTATTTACATCTTCCCTATGCCAAATGCTGGTATCGTTCTTCCAACAAATTATGAATGTAATGGACTAACAATTCCATTTGGTAACAATTCAACAGGAACATTCAATTATCAATGGGATTTTGGAGTTACTGGAACGACAACAGATGTCAGTACTTTAACAACTCCTTCTTTTTCCTTCCCTGCTGGAGGAACGTATACAGTAACACTAATCGGTAGTTCTACAGCCGCTTGTTCGGATACAACCGCAGAAACTATAACTGTTTATGAGCCCTTGGTAGTTGATTTCACAAACAATGATTCGCTTTGTATCACAGGAAATAGCTTCAATTTTGACGGAACTGTTTCAGGCCCATCCATCACAACGGTAATTTGGGATTTTGGTCCAAATGCATCTATTCCTTCGTCGACCAATGTTGATGTGAACAATGTTGTATTTAATACTTTCGGCACAATTCCAATTACTTTAACTGCCTCATTCAATAGCTGCAGTGAATCAGCAACACATACAATTTTTATCTATCGCGAACCAAGCATTAACTTTAGGGTTGAACCTGGACTGCGATGTGCGCCTGCTGAAGTAGAATTTACAGATTTAAGTTTGGCAGACTCGCCTATCTTCTACAATTGGAATTTTGGTGATGGCGGAAGTTCAACTGTTTCTGATCCAAGTCACACTTATACTACTCCTGGAAGTTACAGTGTCGGTCTTACAATCCACACCACCGAAGGCTGCATTGATACCTTGAATATGTTTTTACAAGATACAGTGGTAATTCATCCATCGCCAGTTTCAAATTTCGATGTTGACCCGAAAAAGACTGATATTTGTCACGCAGATATTACCTTCAGCGATTTATCTTCTGGTGCGAACAGCATTTTCTATTGGTTTGATGATAGTACAGCATTCTCTAATGAAGCAAATGTGATTCACACTTACCAAACAAGCGGATGGCAGCGTCCAATGCAAATCGCTACGAATCAATGGGGCTGTAAAGATACGAGCTACCAAGAATTGTATATTGAGCCTTTTGTTATTTACGCACCAAACACATTTACTCCAGACGGAAACGAGTTCAACAATGATTTTAATGCCTTGTTCGCACTTGAAGTTTATGAATGGGAATTGCGCATATACAACCGCTGGGGACAAATGATTTACGAATCCTTAGACCCAAATTTTGGCTGGGATGGAAGTTATTTGGGTAAACTTGCCCAAGAAGGAACCTATGCTTACACCATTCGATATGTTTCCTGTGAAAAGCCAGATTCGTGGCAAATCATTACGGGACATGTCAACATGTTAAAGTAAACTTTACAGATTAAACGTTGCTGTAATTTTAGGAACAAAATTCTCCAATACCTCAGGGTTAGAATATGGACCATAACGGTAAAACAAACCTATACCAACTCCTGAGAACCCTGAAACAAACAGGTTATTTAACACAAGTCCACCTTCAAAAAATCCTTTTTCCATTGTTTTGAAAGTAACAGAATGTTGACTCATTGTAGTTGTTGCCATTGTTCCGAAACCAATGGCATGATGAAATCCGATTTGCGGTTCATTCCATTTTGCTTTTGTCTTAAACGGATTCAAATTCCAACGGGTGTAAAAACCAACTTGAGAAGTGCTATAAAATTCAGAAGGCGCCATTGTTTCGAAGGTATTTGCAACGGATAAATTCCAGGCTCTTCCCGTTCCATTTCCAACTTGCGCTAAAAACAACGGAACTGTTCCAATTGTATGTCCTCCCGAAAGCATCCAAGTTATTTTTCCAGCTCCACGTACCAAAATGTCTTGTTGGATTTCGGCATTCAATCGCGTATACTCTAAATTCGAAACAAAAACACCCTTCCATCCTTTTGCTATTTTAACCTGTATTTTCGGGTAATTTGTACCCTTTGAAATGCGATTATCGCCCATCATCATTACTTTTTCTCGAATATTCCAAGTGAATTCCAGTGCTGTCTCAGCAATAAAAAAGTTGGTTTTATCATTTAAATTTGCTCCAGCTTCAAAAACATAACCTTTTGTTGACCAAACATGTTGGTAATTTCCAATAAGGGCGATTTTCATGTTGGAACGAATATTTCCCGAAAAGGCTACTTCTCCCAAGCGTTGCAGTTCCATATTTTGAATGAAAAAATGACGATACAAGGACGTTGATGTCAAAGAAAACGCATCTTTCTGAAAGGCATAACCACCACGTTCTAATAAATCTTGCTGAAAGCGAACATTCATCTTCACACCATTCTTTTTGTTGATGTGAATCGTTGCATATCCACCATATTTCGATGCTTTGTCGCGCGTTCCCCAACCATAATAAGCACCGAAAGTTCCCCAACGCATCAGTTTTTTAGACGTTTCAAGTCCAGCACCTAAACGATAACCTTCATATAAATTGAAATCAATTACGCGTGTTAAATCCAGATTGAAGCGACCCAGCGGCACTTTTCCTTCCAACAATGATGTTAAAGCAAGTGCTTTTTCCTCCATCTTTTCGGCTTGAGACAAACTATCAATCATTTCATACGTTCGCTTTTCCTTCTGATTGATTTCGTAAACTCGAAGTGTGTCCCAAACTTTATCTTTGACGAAACCTGCATCTTCATTCGTCACAACCGATACATTGTTAAAATCACGCTTGCGCAAATCAACTGGATTTATTTCAATATTTTTGATGTAGGAATTCCCTTTACCAACCACCCTTGCAGAAGGCAATTTCGGAAATAACGGGACTCCTGCAAATGTAATTTCAGTACTCAATTTTGAGGGGAACCATTTTTTACCATCTACCAAAGCATATTCTTGAACAATTTGAACCTTCATTCCTGTTGTGTCTTCATACGGAGATGCTGTCACTTTTTCTATTGCCCAGCTATTTGTGTTAATGTACAAACGCCCAGTCATTCCTTCGAAGTTTCTTCCTTTTCGCGGTCGATAAAAAATTGTAAATGTCGTATCTCGACCAACAACAGTTGTGTCTTCCAAAACAAATAAGTAGCGTTTTGTTCCGCCGAAAGCAATTGGATTAATGTATGTTTTACCTAAGAGTTGAAATTGATTTTCATAAAAACTAAAACTTTGCATTTCATTGGCAAAAGTTGAAAACGATGGATCAGTGAATCCAGAAACTTTATACGCGGTAATTTCTTCTTTATCTCTTGAAGGAGGCATGAAGGTTCTTATGGATGCGCTTTCTAATAAAAATAAATACTGCTGATTAAAAAACGATTTAATCCGAATCAAACTCGTATCCTTTGTAGAATCTGGAATAGACGCAAGTGCTTCTTCATTAATATCAAAAATAAACTTAGAATAACTTTCGTAACGAAACGCGTCATTGTCCACAGGATTATTTATTTTCCTATTTTCAATGGCATGATCAATAATTCGATGTGCAGGATTTATTCCAGGAACAACACTTACTTCTTGCAAATTTCTGGTAAGACCAATTAAAAAGACTTCACCATTTAAAATGTCTGAAATCTTAACCAAAGTATCTCTGTAACCAAATGCACGAACATCTAAAATTGTTTCACTGCCTTTCAAAACAATTTTACCATCGATATCCGCAAGTGTTGGTTCTCCAACATCAGGTCGAACTTTTACAAACGGAATTGGATCCTTACTAAAATCATCTTTGATGAAAATCGTAGTTTGCGAAATTGATTGCATCGCTAAGCAACTCAGAATTAGTACGAGTAAGTGTTTCATGTACTAAAAATACACTTTTCTCAACAAATCGAACTTTTCGCCATCCAATCTATGCTCCATGTTCTATGTTCCATGCTCTTTTAGTATCTTTGATTCATGTCGCAATTCACAGATTCTTGGAACATATTCAAACACCTGACTTTTCGAAGAGCATGGAATCTCGTTTTGCTAAAATTATCCTATTGGTTTTCTAGAATAACTCGAAAAGCAAACACGTGGGGAAAACCTTTTTCACTTTCAATTGAACCAACTACAGCGTGTAATTTAGGTTGTCCAGAATGTCCAAGTGGTTTGAAACAATTCACTCGTCCGACTGGGAAATTGAACCTCGATTTGCACGAAAAAATTCTTTCGCAGGTCAATTCTTCTGTTTTCTATATCAATTATTATTTCCAAGGAGAACCATTTTTGCATCCACAATTTTTGGACTTGATACGTCAAGCGAAAAAGCACAAAATTTATACGGCAACATCAACCAACGCGCATTTCATTGATCAAAAGAAAGCGGAAGAAATCATCGATTCTGGCTTGGATCGTTTGATTATTTCCATTGATGGTTTAACACAAGAAACCTATGAAAATTATCGTGTTCATGGAAATTTGGCAAAGGTGATTGAAGCGAGTAAATTGTTGATTGAAGCTAAGAAAGCAAAAGCTTCCGCTACACCTCATTTAATCTTTCAGTTTTTAGCCGTAAAACCAAATGAACACGAAATTCCAGCTGTTTTCACCTTAGGAAATGAAATGGGAATTGATGAAGTACGCATCAAAACGGCTCAAGTATACGATTATGAAAATGGAAATCCGTTGATTCCTGAAAACGAAAAATATTCACGCTACAAACGTGAAGCCGACGGAACATACAAATTGAAATATGCAACTGGAAATCACTGTTGGCGCATGTGGTCGGGAAGTGTATTGACGTGGGACGGAAAAGTTGTTCCATGTTGTTTCGATAAAGACGCTCAACACGTGCTTGGGTCAATCGAAACAAGCAATTTTAAAACGATTTGGAAAGACAAAAAATACAACAATTTCAGACAAGCAATTCTAACGGGTCGCAATCAAATTGATATTTGCCAAAACTGCTCAGAAGGCGCTAAAGTGTTTCAGGATTAAAAAAAATTACGTTCCAAATGTTTACCTTTCCATTTTCCCGACATCTGTAATAAACGTTTGGAATGAAACAACAAAACACAATTCAACTCGAATTAAAACATTTGTACAAAAAATGGCCAGAGGCGAAACGCTTTTTAAAAGCGCTTGGTTGCCCAGCAAATGATGCTGAAGATATCTTTCAAGAAGCGCTCATCATTTATTGCCGCAAAAAAGAAGATGAAAACTTTGTTTTAACAGTTGATGCATTTGTGTATGTCCGCAACACGGCCAAATTACTTTGGTACAATCAAGCGCGCAAGCAAAAGAATCATCCCACAATTGATTTAGAACCCGAAATTCAACAACTCGATGACGATTGGTTTCAAAAAGAGATGAAACTTAAAACAGTTGAAAATGCGATTCTTCAATTGGGTAAACAATGCCGTGAACTATTGGAATTGTTTTATGGTTTGGGCTGGAACATGGTTGATATTGCTAAAAAGATTGGTTTGCGAAATGACAAAGTTGCGAAAGCGCAAAAATACCGTTGCTTGCAAAAAGCAAAGGAAAATGCCCTTTCGATTGAGAATTCCACAACAAGTATTCACATTTAAACAGTTGTCATGCATCCAGAACTAACAAAAATTATTGCAGATTACTTGGCGGGAGAATTAAACGAAGCTGATCGTAAAGTATTCGAGGAACGCCTAAAAAATGATCCAAAGCTGCAAGAAGAAGTCGCTTTTCAAAAAACGATTGTAGAAGCGGCAAAACGTTCAAGTGTCCGAACCCAAGTAGCTCAAAGTGCCAAAGGATTTCACCTTCAACAAACTGTAAAATGGTCAGCATTGACTATTGCAGGAATTGTTTTAGTGAGCGCCTTAACCTATTTCATTTACAAAAATTCAACTTCAAAAAACGCCGATATTACTCAGTTTAAAGATTTAATTGAACAAGTTGACAAAAACACCTTGATTTCCAATTTAGCACCTGAATATTTCGCTTGGAACGGAAAAGATACTGCGATGTTATCTAAAAATGGCATATTGATTTCCATTCCTGAAAGTGCATTTTTATTGAATGGTAAACCATACACAGAACCCGCCTTGATTCAATTTCAAGAAGCGCTAGATGCTGCAACCATTGTGAAAGCAGGATTGAGTACAACTTCCAATGGGAAATTGCTCGAAACACAAGGCATGTTCAGTTTCAAAGCACTTTCCAAAGATGGTGAATTATTAACCATCAACCCAAAAACGGGAATTTACGTACAAGTTCCAGTTGATGAATACAAGGACGGCATGCAACTCTTTTCAGGTGTACCAGACAAAAATGGTATCATCAATTGGGTGAATCCAAAACCATTGGCCAAAATTCCTGTTCCAATCGACATGGAAAAATTAAATTTCTATCCTCCTGGTTATGAAGATTCGTTGAATACGATGAAATTGAGCAAAAGCAAAAAATACAGAGATAGTTTGTATTTGAGTTGTGAGGAGGAGTTTTCGTCAATTTCGCAAAATCATTTAAGCGATGTACCATATCCAACCGAACAAGAACAGCCAAAAAACGAATCAAAAATATCACCAGGAAGTTGGAAAGACAAAATAAATTGGACATTCAAAATCGAAAAGGTTGATGCTAATCATGCTATTATTGTGGGAACAGCAAAAATCAAAGAAGGCTGGCATGTTTTTTCCGTTACTCATGACCCTAACAAAGCAGATTTAACAGGTTATCCTACCAAATTCATTTTTAATAAATCCAAGAATTATAAGTTAGTCGGTCAACTAGAAGACGGTATGAAACCACAGACAGTTATGAATGAATTAGGAACATCCTTGTACTTTGAAGAAACTGCTGTTTTTAAACAAAAAATTGAACTATTGACGGATAATGCATTTGATATAACATTAGATTATTCATTCCAAATCTGTGATGTAAATGGTTGTATTTTTCCACCACATCAAACTATTAGACTAGAGATAAATGGTGGAGATCAATCAACCGATTCATACACTAACATCCCGCCCTCAAACGTTCTCGCATTCTGGAAACCGAAATTCAATAATACCCTACTTGCGACACATGATTTTGAAAAGCGAATGCAAGCCATTCACGGAACCTGTAACAAAAAGGTATTGGAAGTCTATACCAAGAATCTAGGTAAATCAATGGTCGAGTTAGATCGTCAAGTTGTGCAAATGGGCTATTCTAATTTTGAAGAGTTTGCCGCAGAAAATATTGGCGCGTTGTACCCAAACAATCCGCACATCAAAGGATTACAAGCATTTTACGAAAAAGGTATTGCTGGCTTACAAAATGAAGTGAACAATTACAGAAAAACAGAAGCCAAACGTCGCGAAAAATGGGACAAGAATGTGAATGAGGAGCGAATGAAAGAAAGCAATCGAACCATTCAACGCGAAAATCAAGCTTTTTGTGAAGAGTACAATTTGAATCATAAAAATGTACGCAAGCAATTGGGACGAACATTAGGTGCAGTAATTTACACCAATGCATCTGTATCCAATATTGACCGTTTTGTTTTACAAACAACGCTCGCTCGTAAGACTGGAGAATTTTACGACAAAGAAACTGGCAAAACAGCGCGTATTCAATACAATGACTTTTCATTTGACGTAGACAAGCCGGAGCAATACGAATTGGTTTACGCTTATTTATTTCCTTCCAAACTGAACAGCTACCAACGCATTTCAGGTAACAAAGGAAAATTCTCGTACGCATTAAACGATGCAATTCTATACGACTTGGCGATAGTTGCTATTTCAGAAAAAGGCTATTCCTATTTTCAAAAATCGAACTTGAATGAAGGAAATTTAGGAACCATAAAACTCGAGCGCGTCAGTGAAGCAAAAGTGAATGCGAGTATTGAACAGCTTAATTCCAATCGTATTTCCAAACCCATGCGCGTTGCAGATGAATTATCTTGGTTAAAAACGGAACAGCAAAATTATGTCGAACGCCGAAATCGCCAAAATGCGTATCTGTTTCATGAGCGCATCAAAAAGATTGTGTTTCCGTGTTATGAGGGAAATGATAATATAGTTATAGGACAACCAGAAATCTTTGCAGATTCAATCGATTTTTTTCAATAATCATTTTAGAAGTGCCAGGTCACGACCAATCACACCTTTTCAGAATAACGTACGGACAGGTCGCGACCTGTCCGAACCGATATCAACAAAAAAACGCCGCTATCACTAGCGGCGTTTTTATAAAATCTATATGAACTGCAACTTAATGCTCTTCTGCTTCTTCAAAAATTCTTTTCGGACGCAATTGCTCGAACACACCCAATGTAATCCAGAACGGAAGGATGAAACCCATTAAAAATAATAGCATCCAGAATGCCATTCCACCAATCAAAAGAAATAATACGATACCAAAAACGCTCATTTTGTTCTTATTTAATGTTCGAATACGCCGTAAAAATAGTAAAATAATCAAATATGCAAGTAAAAAAACAGCGCTTTCACTTAAAAAGTTTCATTCCAAATAAGTACTTGTAATCAAAACAAAAGATTTTCAAGGTATTAAGCAAAATTCCTTTTTTAAAATTCGCTAGTAGCTTGAAATGTTACGTTTACATCAATTTTACTTTAGCAATCCCTTTTTCAGTATATCTTGGCTAAAAAATAACTACTTTTGACCTGCACTTGAAAGGACAATGTCGAAAGTTAAAAAGCATACATTACAGGTCGAACAAGCATATGATTTTGATATGATTGGGCTGCTTTCCCATCATAATGATTATCGTTTGGCATGGGGACTCAACGAACAACTTTCCATTCAGTTGATAAAAACCGATGAGGAATTTGTAGTGGTGAACAAAAAAGGTGTTAAAATTTCAAGTCACTCGATGTACGAATTCAAAGACCATGAAAACCTCATCGAGTATTATTTAATAAAAAACAAGAGTCAAGGAAAATTTTTAATTCCTGAAAAACCAGCTGTCGATTACTTCTTATTTTTATACGAGAATCACATTTGGGATTTGGATGACATGGTTTCAGAATTGAGACAAATTCCGAGTGTTTTAGGAGTTTACACCTTCGACCCGGAAGAATTCGATTCAACTGAAAATTTGGTTTTCAATTGAGTGAACGAACCCGAAAAAAAAATTAGAATATGAAAAAAACAAAAATAGTTGCAACACTCGGTCCGGCATCAAGCGACAAAGAAGTGTTACGTCAAATGTTTTACGCTGGGTTGAACGTTTGCCGATTGAATTTTAGTCATGGTTCACACGAAGATCATGCAGCAGTCGTTAAAACCATTCGTGAATTAAACGAAGAAACAGGATTGAATGTGGCGATCTTAGCCGATTTGCAAGGTCCCAAGATTCGCACAAATGAAATGGAAAACAATGGCGTTGAGTTGATTAACGGTTCAATTGTTACCATTGGAACAGAAAAAATTCTTGGAACTGCAGAGCGCTTCTCTATCAACTACGCAAAATTGCCGCAAGATGTGCAAGCAGGTGAGCGTATTTTATTGGATGATGGAAAACTAGCATTAGAAGTTGTTTCTACAGATGGTAAATCAGAATTCAAAGCGAAAGTGATTCATGGTGGAATTTTATCTTCTAAAAAAGGAGTCAATTTCCCAAACACACGCATTTCTATGCCTTCGTTAACAGAGAAAGATTTAATTGACTTAGATTTCGCTTTGGAGCAAAATGTGGATTGGATTGGTTTGTCGTTTGTTCGTTCAGGACGGGATATCATCGAATTGAAACACATCATTGCAAATAAAAAATGTAAAGCAAAAGTTATCGCGAAAATTGAAAAACCAGAAGCGATTGATGATATCGATGCGATTATCAAAGAGAGTGACGGTTTAATGGTAGCACGTGGAGATCTTGGGGTGGAAATTCCTTATCAAAACGTTCCGATTATTCAAAAAATGTTGATTAATAAATGTATCATTCATGCAAAACCAATCATTGTAGCAACACAAATGATGGAAAGCATGATTACCAACATAACCCCAACGCGTGCTGAAGTAAATGATGTCGCGAATGCCGTTTTAGATGGAGCTGATGCAGTTATGTTATCCGGAGAAACATCTGTTGGTAAATTCCCAGTTGATGTGATTAAAACAATGTCGAACATTGTGACGGAAATGGAGAAATTTGATGGCATCTACAACAAAGAAGAAATTCCGGATAAAAATCAAGCGCGTTTCATTACAGATTCGATTTGTTTCAATGCATGTCGTTTATCACAACGTGTTGAAGCAGATGCCATATTAACGATGTCATTCTCTGGTTACACTGCTTATAAAATTGCATCGCAACGACCTAAATCCACAATTTATGTCTTTACGAGTAACAAACAAATTTTGACTCAATTGAACCTTGTTTGGGGCGTGAAAGCCTTTTTCTACAATAAACAAATTAGTACCGATCATACGATTGCGGACATAAAGTATTTGTTAAAAAAGGAAGATTTGTTGAAAGAAGGAGATTTAGTTATTAATATTGCATCCATTCCGTTAGAGGATTTAGGAAGCTCTAACATGTTAAAATTGAGTTACGTAGAATAAGAATGACCAAAACCTTACTTGTAAATATATTCACTGCTTTCTTTTCATTTCTTTCATTCGCCTGCACGGTTGATGTGACGATTTTGGAAGGTTCTTCCGTGGCATTTTGCCCTGAAGTTGGTGGAACGATTCATGCTAGCCCAGGTTTTTTAGCTTATGCGTGGACAGGACCTCAAACTGGTTCTACTGCAAGTCTAACACCTACTGTTTCTGGACAATATGTAGTTACAGCTGTTGATGGTCTTGGTTGTGTGTCAACGGCAACAATAGATGTTGTAATCTATCCTGCGGCTTCCGGTACAATTGCATCTAGTGAAGGTCTTGTTTTATGTCCTGGAAGCGCTGGTTCAACATTAAGTACCACTCCAAGTTTCACTTCTTATCTTTGGAGTAATAGTTCAAGTGCCCCAACAATTTTAGTGAATCAAAGTGGAACATATTCGTGTCAATTTATTGATGGAAACGGTTGTGCTGGAAATGCTTCCATTCAAATTAATGTGCCAAACTTCTCTTTGAACGCTTCTACAACAACAGTTTGTAACGGATCTCCAGCAACATTAACTGCTACCGGAGGTGGTACTTATAATTGGTCCACAGGTGAAAGTGGCTCTACTATTGTCGTATCTCCTTCAATTTCGACAACTTATACAGTAACAATAACTAATGGTGCATGTGCTCAAACACTGAGCCAACAAATTCAGACTCTTTCTGTAGAATTTCAAGAAATTACAGATACATTCTACATGCAACCTGGCGATTTAATCACCCTGATTGGGCCTGATAATTTCGAAAGTTATTCTTGGACACCAGTAACGAATCTTTCTTATTTTGACAGCCAAAACGCGACCTATTCTGGTGATCAATCAATTGTTTTCACCGTGAATTCAATAAACTCAAATGGTTGTATGCGTAGCGATGATATTTGGGTTTTTGTGATTCGTTTGACCATTCCAACGGGTTTTTCACCAAACAATGATGGATATAATGACACGTTTGTAATTCCGGAATTAACGAATTATGATGATGCACACTTAATTGTATTCAATCGCTGGGGGAATAAAGTTTTCGAAGCGGATGATTATCAAAATGACTGGAATGGAACATGCCAAGGTAACGCCTGTTTAGGAAATGGAGTTCTTCCAGAGGGAACCTATTTTTATTCACTTGATATCCATGGTCAGCATTTTGACGGATACACAACCTTAAAACTATGAAAATGAATCGTTTGTTGTTTGGTTTAAGTTGTGTACTAGTAATGAATTTTGTCTTCAGTCAAAATACAGTGCGCTTTTCTCAATACAATTTTGCAAAATCAATTTACAATCCAGCTTCATTAGCAACAGATGCACATTATACCGCTGATTTAATTTACCGTAATCAATGGGCTGGAGTTGATGGCGCACCGACGACTGTTGGTTTTAATTCGGCATACGAACTAAACGATGAAATGGCCATTGGAGTCAATTTTTACAATGACCGAATTGGATTAAATCAAACCAATTCATTTGCAGTAAATTATGCTTATCGTTTGGTTTTTGATGAAAGAAAATACTTGGCATTAGGACTTGGGGTTGGCGCTGACAACATATCTTGGAACTATGCTTCGGCACAAACAACACAAGCGCAAGACCCTGCATTTGCTCAAAGCTACTCCACATTTAAATTCAACGGTTCTTTTGGAGTATATTACAGAACAAAAAAAGCTTACATCGGAGCTAGTATCCCACAATTGATGCAAAACAGCTTGGTTGGTAAGGAGAAAGGATTCCGCCCACCCTTGTGGCATTACATGGCGATTGCCGGATATTATTTCGAAGTAAATGATCGTTTTATTTTCAACCCATCTCTTCAAGCTAAAGTGGTTAAAAATGCACCAGTTCAATTAGATGTGGTTTTGCGTGGAATAACCAACAATCTTGGTTTTAGTCTTGGTTATCGAAGTGAAAACTCTTTGATTGCAGGTTTCGATTATATTTTCGCAGAACGAATTCGTTTAGGGTATTCTTTCAATTTCGATGTTGGACAGCTTTCAAGAACGAAAGGAATGTCGAATGAAATTTATTTAGGAATTGGACTTCCATACTACTTCAACAAAGACACGTTCAATTCGCGTCGTTATATGGGGCGTAAAAATAAATTTAGCAGAAACTACACGCGCAGATACCATCGCGGAAGCCGAAATTAAATTTCGATTTTTAACGGAAAATAGACTTTTCAACTCTTTTTTTGGGTTGTTAGTAAACCGTTTTAATTTTCACATGTTATTCCTTAAAAATACGTCGATTCGATGTATATTTGTAACCTCAAATTCAAATTGTAAGGAATGAGCGCTTTCTCTAAAAGACACATCGGTCCAAACGAAGCTGAAAAAGCTACTATGTTGGCAAAAATCGGAGTACATTCAGTAGCCGAACTAATTGACAAAACAATCCCTGCACATATCCGCCTGAATCGTGAATTACACGTTTCTGACGCCATGAGCGAACAGGAATACTTGAACCACGTAAACAATCTTGCGAACAAGAACAAAGTTTTTAAATCATTTATTGGTTTAGGATACAACGAAACAATTGTTCCTTCTGTTATTTTGCGTAACGTTTTAGAAAATCCAGGATGGTACACGGCATACACGCCTTATCAGGCTGAAATTTCTCAAGGACGTTTGGAAGCATTATTGAATTTCCAAACAATGATTTTGGAATTGACTGGAATGGAAATCGCGAATGCGTCTTTATTGGATGAAGCTACTGCTGCGTCTGAAGCGATGATCATGTTCTGGAATTCTCGTTCTAGAAGTGACGTGAAAGAAGGAAAAAATAAATTCTTCATTGCTGAAACTGCTTTCCCTCAAACAATTGATGTTGTTGAAGGACGTGCTAAAAACCTTGGAATTGAATTAGTTGTTGGTAATCCAGATACCTATGCGTTTGACGGAATGTTCTTCGGAGCTTTGATACAATATCCAGATGCAAAAGGAACGATTACAGATATTAAAACATTCATTACACGTGCGAAAGAACAAGGAATTCAAGTTGCTGTTGCAGCCGATATTCTTGCTTTGGTCATTTTAAATTCACCAGGTTCACTTGGTGCTGATTGTGTGTTGGGTTCTTCTCAACGTTTCGGTGTGCCAATGGGTTACGGTGGTCCACACGCTGCTTATTTCGCTGTAAAAGAAGATTACAAACGCAACATTCCAGGTCGTATCATTGGTGTATCTAAAGATGCTGATGACAACATGGCCTTGCGTATGGCACTTCAAACACGTGAGCAACACATTAAAAGAGACAAAGCGACTTCAAATATTTGTACTGCTCAAGCATTGTTAGCTGTAATGGCGAGTATGTATGCAGTTTATCATGGTCCAGCTGGAATGCGTGAAATTGCATTGAATGTTCATTCATTGGCGGCAAAAACGGCAGATGGATTGAAAGCTATGGGAATCGAATTAGGTTCTGAAAATTATTTCGATACCTTGCATGTGAAAGGAATTCAAGCTTCAGCGATTCAATCGATTGCAGAAGACAACCACATGAACTTCCATTACATCAATGATCATGAGTTAACAATCAGTTTTGGCGAACCGCATACCATCGCAGACGTTGAAACAATTTTAGCTGTATTTGCTAAAGTAAATGCGAAATCTACCCCAACTGTTACACCTGAATTACACGCTAACTTGAGTGGTTCATTCATGCGTTCAGATGCCGTATTTACGCATCCTACTTTCAGTAGCTATCATTCAGAATCTAAAATGATGCGTTATTTGAAACGTTTGGAAAACAAAGATTTATCATTGGTTCACAGCATGATTCCGCTTGGTTCTTGTACAATGAAATTGAATGCTGCATCTGAGTTAATGCCAATCACAAATCCTCAATTCGCAAACATGCATCCATTTGCTCCATTGAATCAAGCAGAAGGATACCACGAAATGTTCCGTGAATTAGAAGCTGATTTATGTGCTTGTACAGGTTTTGCTGCGATGTCATTGCAACCAAACTCTGGAGCGCAAGGCGAATATGCTGGATTAATGGTGATTAAAGCATACCATGAATCACGTGGCGATTTCCAACGTACAAAAATGATTATTCCTTCATCTGCCCACGGTACAAACCCGGCATCTGCTGTTATGGCTGGATTCGAAGTGGTTGTTACAGGATGTGATGAAAACGGAAATATCGATATCGAAGAATTAAGAAAAGTAGCAACTGAATTGAAAGATTCTTTGGCTGGTTTAATGGTTACATATCCATCAACACACGGTGTTTACGAAGAAGGAATTCGTGAGATTACTTCAATCGTTCACGATAATGGTGGACAAGTTTACATGGATGGAGCAAACATGAATGCACAAGTTGGATTAACAAATCCAGGAAACATTGGAGCAGACGTTTGTCACTTGAATCTACACAAAACATTTGCAATTCCTCACGGAGGTGGTGGACCAGGAATGGGTCCAATCGGTGTTGCAGCGCATTTAGCACCTTTCTTACCAGGAAGTCCATTAGTGAAAGCTGGTGGTGAGCAAGCAATTCATGCCATTTCTGCAGCACCATACGGAAGTGCGTTGATTTTGTTGATTTCTTTCGGATACATCAAAATGCTTGGAGCCGTTGGTTTACGAGAAGCAACTGAAAATGCAATTTTGAACGCAAACTACATTGCTGCCGAATTAAAAGGTGACTACGACATTCTTTACACAGGTAAAAATGGTACAGTTGCACACGAATTAATTTTAGATTGCCGTGAAATCAAGAAAACTTCAGATGTTGAAGTTGCAGATATAGCAAAACGTTTGATTGATTACGGATTCCATGCTCCTACTGTATCATTCCCAGTTGCTGGAACATTGATGATTGAACCCACTGAGTCTGAAGACAAAGAAGAATTAGATCGTTTCATTTTAGCGATGAAAACAATTCGTAAAGAAATTGCAGACATTGAAAATGGTCACGCTGATAAAGAAAATAACTTGATCAAAAATGCCCCTCACACGGCGGATTGTATCATCAACAAAGATTGGAATTACCCATACACTCCACAAGAAGCTGTTTATCCAGTTCCTTACTTGAAAGAGTTCAAATACTGGGTTCCAGTTCGTCGAGTTGACAATGCTTACGGAGATAGAAACTTAGTGTGTTCTTGTCCAAGTGTTGAAAGTTATAAAACTGTAGAAGCATAAGAAAACCTTCATCTAGAATAGTAAATCCCCGCCAATTGGTGGGGATTTTTGTTTGATTTTTAATTTTCAATTGGTAATTCAAATTCCTTTACTACCTTTGCCCCAATGAAAATGACCAAGAAATATCATTTCTGTTTCCATCAATGGCGAATGCACAGTCGCTGTATGGTCATTTGTATGGGTATCTAATTACCCCGAATTCCCAAAATTGAGTTCCTGAATTCTCATTAAAATCAGCAAAATCATTTAACATATTTCCTAATTCATCACACTTGTGGAAGCAACATCATTCCCCTTGGATTGTGTTTCAACGAAGAAGCACACAGAAGAAAACTTAGTAAAGCGTTTAGCTGAATTGGAAGCAAAATCGCGCGAAATGGAAGAAAGCATACGTTATGCAGGAAGTTTGCAACAGTCTATTCTGCCAAACGAACGTATATTTCAAAATGCCTTTATGGACGCATTCGTTTTGTTTCGACCAAAAGATATTGTAAGTGGTGATTTTTATTGGATTTATCAGCACCACGATGATGTGTATTTTGCTGTAGGTGATTGCACTGGCCACGGAGTTCCTGGTGCTTTGGTCAACATTGCCGGAAATACGTTGTTGCGCCAAATTATTCGATTAGAGGGCGTATCAGATCCTGCAACAATTATTCGATTATTGGACAATGAATTAACGAGTTTGTTTAATGAAAACTTGACTGAAGGAACG
The DNA here is from genome assembly GCA_039804825.1 of Bacteroidota bacterium. Taxonomy (GTDB): domain Bacteria; phylum Bacteroidota; class Bacteroidia; order Flavobacteriales_D; family Crocinitomicaceae; genus M0103. The sequence continues at coordinate 63,867 of JBDLVK010000083.1, read as the reverse complement.
CGTCGTGACGGAATGGATATCGTTTTCTGTAAATTTAATTTACGAACGGGCTTCGGATCTTTTTGTGGTGCTGGGAGACCCTTGTTATTGATCCGAGAAGGGCAATTAGTAGAATTTAAAAAAGGAAGTGACTCAATTGGTTACTGTTTGAATTGTAACAAAGTATTTGAAACAGTTCATTTCAACCTTCAGAAAGGGGATGTTTTCTATTTATTTTCAGATGGCTATACAGATCAATTTGGTGGTGAAAATGTAAAAAAATTCAACCGCCAGCGTTTTCGAAACTTACTGCTCTCTATCGCTGAAATGCCCTTGGATAAACAGAGAAAGGAACTTGTCTTATCTTATCAAAATTGGAAAGGAAAACAAGAACAAGTTGATGACATTTGTGTAATTGGCGTTAAAATCTAATACATAAATCCCTACCTAGCGGTGGGGATTTAAATGAAACGCAGTTCAGTGCCAAGTTTCAAATCATTTAATCTTAAATCAGTTATAGCCAATTTTCCGGTTCGTTTAGCCAATCGAGCAACAAGACCCTTGCCCCTTTTGTTTTCATCGTGAGTAGGTAAGATTATGGTAGCTTTACATAATTCTGCATTGTGTTGAGCAATTTCCCAGCCCAAGTTAACTGTTCCACCAAGCCAAAATGGAAGATCATATCGAATGGTGGTTGTTATTAGTATATCAGCAGTAGGTAAGTTCTTAAATTGACTTCCGTGTGGACTGTAAATCAAGGATTTCCCTGTTTTTTCATGAACTAAAAAAGCTCCATGAACAAGATCAAACAAAGACATTGGTCGCAAATAGCGAATCTGAAAAGGTGCTTCCTCCATAGATAATACACGTTTGAAATGATTCCATTTACCAATTTTTCGCAGAACAGTTGATGGTCCAATAATTGGTATTTCAGGACTAAATTGTAGAAGCGTCTCTTTATTACAATGATCAGTAAAAGGATGTGATATAAGGATAAAATCGGGAGTTTTTATTTCTCCAACTTCGGGTTGCGGTGTAACATGAAACTGTTCACTGAACCAAGGTGCCAAATCAATTTGTGAAGGACTAAACCATGGGTCAACAACGATTGAAAATCCATCAATTTCCCACCACCAAGAAGAATCTTCGTTTAGACGTTTGATAATCATATTTCTTTAACAATAGAATGGAAGAAAGGTTCAAAAAAAAACGCCTCATTTCTGAGGCGTTTTATATGATTTTATTTCAATTCATTACAAACCGAAAGCTGCTTTAACTTTGTCAACAAAGTCAAGTTTCTCCCAAGTAAATAATTCTACTTCGATATTTTTTACAGTTCCATCTGGTGATTTGAATGATTTAGTAACCACTTCATTTTTGCGTCCCATGTGACCATATGCAGCAGTTTCAGAATACATTGGGTTACGTAATTTCAAACGTTGTTCGATCGCGTAAGGACGCATGTCGAAAATTTCTTCCACTTTACGTGCAATTTCACCATCTGTCATATCAACTTTCGCTGTTCCAGAAGTATTGATGAACAAACCACATGGTTTTGCGACACCAATTGCATACGAAACTTGAACCAATACTTCATCACACAATCCTGCTGCAACCAAGTTTTTAGCAATGTGACGAGTTGCATACGCTGCAGAACGGTCAACTTTAGATGGATCTTTTCCAGAGAAAGCACCACCACCGTGAGCTCCTTTTCCACCGTACGTATCAACGATGATTTTACGACCAGTTAATCCAGTATCTCCGTGAGGTCCACCGATAACGAATTTTCCTGTTGGGTTAATGTGATACGTAATTTGATCGTTAAACAATCCTTGTAATTCAGGTTTCAATTTCGCTTTTACACGTGGAATCACGATAGAAATAATATCAGCTTTAATTTTAGCCAACATTTCCGCTTCAGCAGCGAAATCATCGTGTTGTGTAGAAACTACAATTGTATCAATACGTTGAGGTACATTGTCATCAGAATATTCGATCGTTACTTGCGATTTTGCATCTGGACGTAAATAAGCAATTAATTCAGGCTCATTGTTACGAATATCAGAAAGCTCTTGCAGGATTTTATGTGCTAAATCCAATGCCAACGGCATGTAATTTTCTGTTTCAACAGTTGCATAACCAAACATCATTCCTTGGTCACCTGCACCTTGAGCATTTGCTTTCGTTTCGAAATCGTTGTTCGCTACTGCACGGTCAACACCTTGGTTGATGTCTTCTGATTGGTCGTGTAACGCTGAAATAATTCCACAAGAATTAGCGTCAAACATATATTCTGACTTCGTATAACCGATTCTTTTAATCGTTTCACGCGCAATTGATTGAACATCTAAGTAGGTGTTTGTTTTGATTTCTCCCGCCAAAACAACCAATCCTGTTGTAACTAACGTCTCACAAGCAACTTTCGATTCAGGATCAAAGGCCATGAAATTGTCAATTAATGCATCTGAAATTTGGTCAGAAACTTTGTCAGGATGCCCTTCTGAAACTGACTCTGATGTAAATAAATATGACATTCTATTATCTTTTAATTTAGAGGTGCGAAATTAGTAAAAAAAGATTGGAACATAAAAGGAATTAAAAAATTAAATCCCTACTGAAATTAATGTTTCATTCCTCCTGGCTGACAACAAGTTGGTAATTTTTGTTGCGCTTCCGGATTCGCTTTCATCTCGTCAGCATCGTAACCTAAATCCATCAATTTTTGTTTTATTGCTTCCAAACTAATTTTTGCCGGTTGAAACTTTACCGTTAGTCGCTTTGATTTAACGTCCAACTCAGAGAATTTGACTCCTTTGGTATAATTCAATAATCCTTCAATTCGTTCTTTGCAATCACCACATTCAGCGGATGTTTGGATAATCACTGTTTCAAATTTTGCTTTTTTCTCTTGTGCGTTTACTCCCTGGATAAACATAAGAGCAAACAGTATCATTAGTACATTTTTCATTTTTTTATTTTTTTGATTTACGTTTAATTGAATACCTAAAACCAGCATAAATATTCATCCCCATAATTGGTCCCCAAATGCGCGTAGCATCAAACGAACTTCCAAATGGATTTGTTGAATCTATTATGGCATTTTTCTGAATATAATTGGTCAAATTTTCTCCACCAATGTAAAAATCCCAACGCTTGTAAACATGTGTGATTTGTGCGTTTAACATCGGATAAATTTCACTTTCTGAAGGTAAATCCGTTAGCCCAATAGATGGTAATCTAGAAGTTCCAAATATGGATAATGTTGTATTAAATTCCCAGCGCTTGTTGCGTGTGATATACCCAAAATTCATGAATCCTCTGTGTTTTGGAATCATCACTTGTTGTTGCATTTCTCCGGCATACTCCGCTTTTACATCCAAGTATTTGTAGGCCAATCGAATTTCAAAATTCTTCATCGGTTCAATACTTAATTCTGTTTGAAAACTATTCGAATAAGATTGACCACTTAAGTTTTTGAAAATAATTTGGTTAAAATTGGCATCTCGATCGACCACCAATTGATTTTGGAAAAGCGTGTGATAAAAATCAGTTGAAATGGATCCTTTTCGCTTGAATAGTTTGAACTCATGCACAACAGAACCTCCAAAATTCCATGAAATTTCAGGTAACAATTCGGTCGGAACAACCCACGTTTTTGCATTTGCCAACAAAGAAATATTGTCAATCATGAAGTTGGGAACACGCCAACCTTTTCCAGCAGTAACACGTAAATCCGTGAATTCCGTTAGTAAGAATTTAGCATGCACGCGTGGCGAAAATTGAAAACCAAACAAATTGTGGTAATCACCTCTTGCTCCAATAACAGTTGTTAAGCGCGGTCCAGAATACGTGTACTCTCCAAATAATCCTGGAACAATTTCGATGCGGTTACTTTGTAATGAATCGGCTCGTTGTTGCATATCAACATAAACACCACTTGCTCCAAGCTTTATTCCATGCAAAGTTGTCCCAAAGTAGCCATCGTATATCGCGTTGATGTACCCACGTTTTTCTGTTCCATCAAATGTTCTTGTGCCAAATTGTGCATTCACTTCTTGGTACTTCACATTGTACACAACACCGATTGAAGTATGTGGTTTTTTCAAAAAGAAACCTGTTTTAGCAAATGCATCCATGTGCTTCGAATCGATTTGAACACCATATTTGCCATCATTTAGACTTCGATCAAATCCCATCTGTCCACCATTTTTGATGTCTAAATAACTATTAACACCGAATTGCGCTTCCATCTTTTTTCCTTGATACGCCCAACGATTTAAGAAAGCGAAGTTATTTCCTTTTGGTACATCACGAAAACCATCTTGGTTGTTATCCATCTCGCCAAACATTCCTGATCCGTGAACAAACCAACCTGTACTCCATTTCTCATTCAAAATGTGTCCAGCATTTAAATTCAATTCTGCTCGACCATAAATACTTCCATAACCATTGACATAAAACCGCTCCATTTCAGTTGGTTTTTTCACTTCCAAATTCACCAAACCAGCCATGGATTCATAGCCATTGACAACGTTTCCTGTTCCTTTTGTGATTTGAATTGACTCAATCCAAGTCCCTGGAATGGAATTCAAGCCGAAGGAACTTTCAAGTCCTCGCAAATAAGGAATATTCTCCATTTGAATTTGTGTGTAAACGCCATCCAAACCCATCATTTGAATCTTTTTTGCACCAGAAACGGCATCTGTAATATTAACATCAACAGAAGCATTTGTTTCAAACGATTCCGACAAATTGCAGCACGCTGCTTTTCGCAATTCTCCTTCACCGATTTCCTCAACATGCAATGTTTTGAGGCGCGAAATCGTATGCGTTCCTTTGCGGTAACTTACAATTACCTCATCCATCATTTTATCGGACAATAAATTAATTTCCAAGACCACAAAACGATCATCTTTTGTAACGATTGTTGTGTCTGGATTATAGCCAAATGCCGTTATAACCAAGGTATCTGGCAATTCTTTTGGAAGTATCAATTCAAATTGACCTTCCTCATTTGTTGTTACACCCATTTTTGCATGCAACAAACGGATTTTAGCTCCTATGAGCACTTCATGCTTTTCATTGTTTATTCCCTGCACAACACCTTTCATTTGCGAAAAACTGCACGTACTAATGAAAAGAAAGAAGATTAAACTAATTTTTTCTATCATATTTCTACCATTAAATGAATAACTTATGTTACTTCATTTTGGTATTATATTCGAAAAACTTGATGTTTGATAAGTAGATCCCTTCCACTCAGAATTGGTGGTGGATTAATTGTTTTTGGAAGCTCAGTTGAGTGGATTGGTAAAGCCGCAATGAACTCAAATTCAATTCTGGTTAATTCTGCATTTGCAATTAAGTGAATAGGTTGAGAATACTCAGAGAAATAGGAGAAATTAACCTGGTAAACAGCAACATTATCTGAACAACAATCATCCTTTTTTACGGAGGTTCTTACACCTTCTTTTTTACAACATGGTGGGACTTTTTTTACAATGTGATCCTCACAATGATCGTCAAGTTTAACGAAATATGAGCGAAAAACACCATCCTCTTCACAAGAATGCGTGAAAACACTCATCCCAATATTCCCCACAAAAGTGAAGAGAATCAGGAGCGATACAAGAAGTGTTTTTACCATTTTCACGAAACAAATGTAAGCCTTTAATTGTTTGAATAAAAAAGAATGTTTGACTTATTATTGGAAGTTTAACGTAATTTTGTACAAAACACAGACAAATGAATAATGTACCAGTAACAGTTTATGTCGAAATGACTCCCAATCCATCAACAATGAAATTTGTTGCCAATAAATACTTACTTATTACGGGAGAATCGGTTGAATTTTTGTCGAAAGCGGAAGCAAAAGGCTATTCACCAATGGCAGAGGAATTATTCAATTTTCCTTTCGTAAAAAAGATTTTTATGGCTGCCAATTTTATTACAATCACAAAAACAGATAATGTTCCGTGGGATTTCATTACCATGGAATTGCGTGAGTTTGTTAAATCGTGGATTGCTGAAGGAAAAGATGTATTGATCCAGATGCCGGCTCCAAAACCTGCAGATGAAAATGCAGTTGATGAAACACCGAAAAAAGTCTATGCTCCTTCAGAATACGATGAAGCAATTCGCAGTTTGTTGGATGAATATGTTCGCCCTGCGGTTGAAAATGACGGTGGAGCAATCGAATTCCGTGGCTTTGAAAATGGAGTTGTATCTGTTCTTATGAAAGGCTCTTGTGCAGGATGTCCTTCGTCGACAGCAACACTTAAAGGAGGAATTGAGAATTTACTAAAACAACATTTACCTGAAGTCACCGCAGTGGTTGCAGAAAACGAATAAACTAAAAAAGTCCAATTATTAAATTGGACTTTTTTTATAAGCTAAATTTTCATAACCACGAGAACATCGCTTCCAAATCTTGTGGCTTCATCCACTGTTTCATGCGTTCTGCTAAAATTGCCTTTAAAGCATCTTCCGTGTAAACATCTTTTCCCTTTTCATCGTATTTCAAGACATTTACTGGTAAGACTACCGCTTCTACAGATTTAGCAAAGTAGATTACACTGCCGTCTTCAGTCGCTAAACCTAATATTGCTCCTGGCAAACCTCCGAATCCTTCTGGACCAATTGAAGGAACAACATCAACTGAGAACCAAGCATATATGCGTGTTGAATCGTTCATGTTCCAAATCGCTTTTCGGCAATTGTAACCACTTATTACACGCTTACTTTCTGTTATTTTCCAATCGCGTTTATCTATCGTATCCTTAATGTATGCAGGATTTCCCCACAAATCCATCACGATAAACTTCTCGCGCTGATTCACATTTTGATACACGGTATTGTGTGTAGTAAAATATTTCATCATTCCTTGTTCTGGCTCATCACTTTCAATTGGTCGAAAAACCGAAGTGGAATCATTGAAAAACAATTCAAAATTTTCGATTCGATATTTATTTTCTTCCGTAATGAAATTCTTCATACGCGGATTATCGCCCAATCGTTTCTTTAAATTGGTTTTACGTTCAAACACAATTTTTCCTGAACTCATTTGACCAAATGATTGAAAAGAAAGAAGTCCAACAGCTATTACTGCTACAATTTTCTTAGTGCATACCTCTAAAGTCATCTTCTCTTGTTTTTCGGTTATTGAAACGATACGTTACTTTTAATAAGAAATAACGTGAAATAATGGTTGTTCTATTATCTGTCACCGTGTTGCCTGTAACAACTCTGCGTGCATTGATGTTCTGATTCAATAGGTCATTTCCTTTTATTGACAACAGCAGATTTTGTGTTTTCAGGAACTTTTTACCTATTTCTGCATTCCAAATAAAATACTCAGTATTATAGAATCCTCCTCCCGGTTGCGCATTCTTTGTGTACGCACCATCTGAACTAATTTTAAATCCTCTTGGTAAGGTCCAATCAAATCCGATCGAATATTTTTGAATTGTAAATGGAGTACTTGAAAGAGCGCTCAACGAACTTACTGGATTGTTATATGAGTAACTACTTTTAACATTGATTTCTAAAGAATCCCATTGAAAATCAATGTCCATTTCTGGAGTAACAGCAAAATTATCCGTTGTGTTTAACGCGGTTGCGACATAACTATTTGTGCGGTTAAATGAAGCATTGAATCCAGGTTGAAATTCAATTTTTCGATTAAATATTGGGAATCCAGCTCCAGCATATACAACCGCCGATAAGTTTCCGTCAACATTTACTGTCTTCGAATAGGTTCTACCGTAATTGTCGTATGTTGTTTGAGTACCAAAAGCATTGTTTGTCAAATTAACCGAAGCTCCCGACCAAACATATTTACCTGAAAGAGCATTCCAAGTGTTAAAGTTTAACATCATTGTATGCACGAAATTTGGTTTTAAATCTGGATTTCCGATTTGACGTCTGTTCGGATTCGAATTGTCTTGAACCGGTTGTAAATCATTGATTGTTGGCTGAGCTGAACTGGTGTTATATGTAAACGATAATCGTTTGCTCATGCTCGGTTTGTATTCGTACTTGAATTTTGGCAGTACACTGTTAATGTTTTGGTTGACAACTGAATCAGTAATTAAATTATGGTTGTCAATTTGAATATTTCTCACAAATGCTCCTCCTGACAAATAATGCTTACCTGTTTCATAAATTAACTCGGCTCCAGCTCTGTTTTGAACACGAATATTATCAAATGTGTTCGATAAATCTGCTCTAAATCCTGTGTAATCATTTCCAACTTTATCATATGTTTCTTTGATTTGATTGGACTTTCCATATTCATACAGGTAGTTAACATTCACCTTAAGTCTTTTACTTAAAGGTTCAAAATAGCTAACCGTTGCATATTGACTCAAACTGGAGTTATCGTTTGTTTTCTTCTGATCAGTGGTATCTGAACCCAATAATTTATAATCAGAAAGAGAATATAGGTTTCCTGTCGTTTGATTGTTTGTTCCAACTAAATCATAGCGCACTTCTAATTCACGTCTTTTCTTCATGAATTTACGGTACAAGCGAATTGTATTGTTGGTAGTCAAACCTTTCGAATCATTTTTGTTTGTAATCGTTGTTGATAACGATTCCTCTCCATCTTCACCTCTAAAATTTGAATTACTTAGGTTATCTGTCAAACCTGTATCAAAACTAACAGAGGGTTTAAATTCCAATAATGTCAACGAATCCAATTGACTTGAAATCGTTAGGTTTAGTTTATGCGATTGATTGTTTGATTTGTTGCGCGTCGAATCAGCCGTATAATAGGTTGTATCCGTTAAAAAATACTGTGACTCACTTGCTGTACTTGCAATTAATTGATCGTTGTAGTATGAATAATTGAACAACAAATCTGTGTTTTGTTTTTTACCATATTTATCTGAAAAATAAATACCAGCCTTGAACGTTTGTGGAATTCCACTTGTGTTTGTTGTATTATTTGGTTCCCAGAAATTTCTGTTCGCTCCTTCTTCATTTGATAGACCAAATTTATTCAAATCTCCACGTCCAAAACTTGAGCGAGGTGTATTTGAACCCAATGCAAACAGAGAAATCTTTTGTTTCGAATTGAATTTGTTCAACAACAATTCTCCTTCGTAAAACGGTGTTGATCCCAAATAATTTGAACTCAATGGCGTAAGGGCCATGTCGGAAGCCCCGGAAACTCGACCGAAATATCCTTTTTTAGCCTCTTCCTTGAGTTTGAGATCGAGGACTTTTATTTTTTCTTCGGATCCCCCAATCGTTTCATTGTCCGTTTTTTCGTAAATCTGAACAGTTTTTATTCCATCCGCTCCTAGGTTTTTGGTTGCTACTGTTGGATCTGTTCCAAAGAACTCATCACCGTCAACCAACACCTTGTTTATCTCTTGTCCTTGTGAAGTGATTTTTCCATCACTATCAATTTTAATCCCTGGAAGTTTTTTCAATAAATCTTCAACAACAGCGCCTTCAGCTACTTTAAACGAATCAGCTACATAAACTAAAGTATCGCCTTTGTAGTATATGGGATTTTTATTCGCATAAATCACAACCTCCTGCAATTCTTTTGACATTGGAGTCATACGAACATTCGGAATGTTAATTTCATAGTTGTCTTTGCTTCCAAAAATATAATACGTACGATCGTCACATTTTGGATGAGCAACTACCAAAGAGAATGTGTCAACCTGGAAGTCAGTTAAAAGGAATTTTCCCTGCTTATCTGAACGGGTAAAACCCAATAGCAATGAATCTTTTACACGAACCGCCATTACCATAGAGTTCTGCAATGGACTTCCTGTGGAGTCGGTTACTATACCTGAAACTTTCATGGTTTGTGCAAAACTGCTTTGCACCGAAACCAGAAGAAAACAAGCAACTAAAAGTTGTACTATTCTTTTCATATTTTAAGTTCTCAAACGAATTGCAAGTTTAATTAATCAATTCGAGGTTAAAACTTTAAAAATGTCAAACGGCACGATTCTTTGCTTAGTGGTTTTGTTGGTAGATATAAAAAACGCCTTGTTAATTGATAACAAAGCGTTTTATTCGAATTTCTTCATTGGTGTTGAGTACCAAGAAGTAGGATCCTTTTTCTAATTTCGATACATCAAAGATCATTATTCCTTGTTCATTGGGGATAAACTGAAAATAATATTCTGAACCTCTTGTGTTAGTTACTGAAACTGACGAATACTGATCAAAGTTCCCATTAACTTCTACGAGTAATTCTTCTTTTTCTTGATTCATTTTCATCGTGAAGACCGTTTCCTTCACAACAGCAGTGTCTTCTTTCGATTTCTCCTTCTTTTCTTCGATTGTGTTAGCGAGCGTACAATTCGCACAAAACAACAACATCATTAGGCTAAGCATTTTTGTTTTCATCTTTTTACTTTTTAATTGTTCATTAATAAGTGTTTGAAGGTGAGACTTCTGAAAGCTTGATTTGTTACTTTCTATTCAAAAACAATTTTTAAGTGGTTACAATTGCTTTTTGAACGGCACAAATCCTGTTCAGTTGAATCATTTCAAACTGTTAAGATGACACTACTCGCGCGCTGCAGGTCATTTTTGACACCTCAAAATTGAGTACTTTTTGCTTTTAAAAAACCTAGGAAAAGAGATTTAACAAAAGCTTAATTACACAAGTACGAATTAAACTTTTGTCAATATGAACTTGGTCCTTATTTAATTTTAACAGTGATTAGCACTTGGAATGTTAGTCCTGTATTATCAGTCATCACCTCATGATTTACAACAAGTGGAGTACCAATCATTTTCTTTTCGTTTTTCATCAATTTCACGATGTCGCCTTCCTGGTATTGAATCGCTAAAGAAGATGCGTAACCGTCAGCCGAATTTTCTCCGACCAATAGGTATTTCATTCCGCCACCTTCAGCAAACCCTTGGAATGTTGTTTCGAACGGACCTTGTTGATTGATAATTTGCATTGCACGATCAACCGATAACGCTTTTGCTGGGACAACTTGGAAAGTTGTATTAATCAAATCGTCTTCAACCTCAGCTTTGCGCTCTTTCGTGAAAATTACTTTTCCTTTTTCATAGAATGAAATACGTTCAACAAACATTGGTTTTGTCCCAGTATTTTCAAAATAGACTTCTTTAGAGGCAAACTGCTTTCCGTTCTCAACATAAAATGTATTCGTTCCATAATTGCCTGTTTCAGCGTACGAGAATTTCTCTTCGATTTTTACTTCCTTTTGATCTTTATCCAAATAGCCAATCGCTTCAGCCGTTGAGCCTGCGTTGTTGTTATACGACAAACTTCGAACGGGTGTTAATTCTGGATTATTTTCAATCGCTGCAATTCGATTTTCAAATTCAGTCTCGTTATCAATTTTCTGAACTTTTTCTGTCTGTTCTTTTTGCCCATCTTCTTTGTTAGAATGACAAGCAGTAAAAACTCCTAAAAGGATGATTGCGAAAAATAATTTTTGTCTGTTCATAGCTTCTTGTTTTGACGATAATGAATCGAGCCACAAAAGTAACAAGTTTCAGCAAAAAAAATGATAGTGGCGAAAATGAACCAATTTGAATGACTCAAAATTGTCTTTGATAGAATTGTGCTATTAATTGATTTTTTAATGCTATTCACTATCTACTGATTATCATTCATTTGTAACATAAAACTTTAAAACTATGAGTACAGAATCAAAAAGACCGACGTTCAAGTCGCACTATGACAATTTCATTGGTGGAAAATTTGTTGCTCCAATCGGTGGAGAATATTTCGAAAACACATCGCCTATCGATGGTAAAGTATTTACAAAAGCTGCTCGTTCGGGCAAAGAAGATATTGAATTAGCATTGGATGCTGCTGAAGAAGCATTTAAAACATGGAGTAAAACATCACCAACCTATCGTTCTAGCATTTTAAATAAAATTGCAGATGTATTAGAAGCGAATTTGAATGAGTTGGCTGTAATCGAAACTATTGACAATGGAAAACCAATTCGCGAAACAGTAAATGTGGATTTACCATTGTGTATTGATCACTTCCGCTATTTTGCTGGAGTTATCCGTGCTGAAGAAGGTTCTATTTCTGAACACGACGAAAACACGGTGAGTATTTGTATCAATGAGCCTATTGGAGTTGTTGGTCAAATCATTCCTTGGAATTTCCCTTTATTAATGGCAACGTGGAAATTGGCTCCAGCTTTGGCTGCAGGATGTACGGTTGTCATGAAACCTGCTGAACAAACACCAACTTCTATCATGTGTTTCATGGAATTGATTAAAGATATCGTTCCTGCAGGTGTAATCAATGTTGTTTCTGGTTTTGGTCCTGAAGCAGGTAAACCATTGGCGCAATCACCTCGTATTTCAAAAGTATCATTCACTGGAGAAACAACAACTGGACGATTAATTATGCAATATGCATCTGAGAATTTAATTCCAGTAACAATGGAATTAGGTGGGAAATCTCCAAATATTTTCTTCCCATCTGTATGTGATGCCGACGATGAGTATTTCGATAAAGCAGTTGAAGGAGCAGTATTGTTTGCTGTAAACCAAGGTGAAGTTTGTACATGTCCATCACGTATTTTAGTACATGAAAGCATCTATGATAAATTCATGAGTAAAGTTGTTGAGCGCACAAAAGCAATTAAAATGGGTAATCCATTAGATAGTACTTCAATGATGGGTGCTCAAGCTTCAAACGACCAATACGAGAAAATTCAGTCGTATTTAAAACTAGGTGTTGAAGAAGGTGCTGAATTATTATGTGGTGGTGATGTTCAAAAATTGGACGGTGAATTAGAAGGTGGATATTACATTCAACCAACCTTGTTCAAAGGTCACAACAAAATGCGCATTTTCCAAGAAGAGATTTTTGGACCAGTTGTTTGTGTCACAACCTTCAAAACAACAGAAGAAGCGATTGCAATTGCGAACGATACAATGTATGGTTTAGGTGCAGGTGTTTGGACTCGTGATGCACATGAATTATACCAAGTTCCACGTGCAATTCAAGCAGGACGCGTTTGGGTAAATTGCTACCACGCTTATCCAGCTCACGCACCATTTGGAGGTTACAAAAAATCTGGTTTCGGTAGAGAAAATCACTTAATGATGTTAGGTCATTACCGTCAAACTAAAAACATGTTAGTGTCTTACGATAAAAACAAATTAGGATTCTTTTAATGACGCTAGTCGGGATTCTTGTCGTTGAGTGATCCCGACTAATGTGAATTTCAATGAATCCAACTTAAGCCTGCGAGACGCCAACCTCGCAGGCTTTTTAAAACAAATAATATGCTATACCAAAGAATTGATATTACCCCTGAAGCCGAACTATTTTTAGAAGAACTGAAGAAAAAACATGGAGAACTTATGTTCCATCAAAGTGGTGGATGCTGCGACGGTTCCCAACCAATGTGCTTCGAAAAAGGAGATTTTAAACTGGGTGCAAGCGATGTTTGCTTGGGAGAAATTGCTGGCTGTGAATTTTGGATGAGCAAGGATCAGTTCGAATACTGGAAATTTACACATTTAACAATCCATGTCACAAAAGGAAGAGGTTCGAGTTTTTCCTTAGAAATTCCAATGGGTGTTCGTTTTATTGTGCAATCGCGGCTGTTTTCATACGATGAATTAATTAGCCTTGAACCAATACGAATGTTGGAAGAACATTAGCTTTTTATAAAGCACTGCTGGTATTGCTTTGGGGTGATGCCTTCAATCTTTTTGAACACGCGTGTAAAATAATTGGCATCTTCAAATCCAGCCTCGTAACAAACTTGGTTAATTTGAATCATCGGATTTTTCAGCAGTGATTTAGCATATTTCACGCGCTCCTTTAACACAAATTCAATTGGGCTCATTCCCATTTCACGCTTAAAATAGCGGTAAAACGATGCTTGACTCATACAAGCCGTATCGGTCAATTCCTTCATGGTGAGTCGATCCGACAAACGTTCACGGATATAATTCACCACATGTGAAAGTGCAGCATTGCTGTCTGAATACGTTCCTAAATCTATTGCTTTTACCGTTTGCGATTGAATGATATAAACCAACAATTCCTGCAAGGTTAAATCGGCAACAATGTCTTTTGTTAGTTGCTCACTCATGCACACTTGGATCAACTTATTAATCGTAAGTGCCATGTCTGCATTGTTATAGAAGAAATAATCGTTGTGGTTTAAATTCCAATAGTTGGATGTCCCTTCCTTTGGATAGCGTTCATTCAAAAAATCAAGTGTTTCTTTAATCTTCTGGTGATCAATCGCCAAGGCCAAACATTGTGTTGGATTATCTAACGTAGCCTCAGGGAAATCAATTTTCATTTCAACTTGCGATGGAATCACGACTGTTTCACCCGGTAAATAATCAAATTCTGGATCATCAAACAAATGCATGATTTTTTTACCACGCAACATACTGGTCACAACCAAATCGTTGAATTTAAGCGGAACCAAATGTGATTCTTGATAGGTCTCAAACAAGTTGAGTTCGCAATTATTCAATGAATGAACCGTACGATTTTCCACCAAGGTTTTCAAGGACTGTTCCTTGGTTAACCCTGGCTGAATCAATTTTGTACCTGTCTGCTTATTCATCTGCATAGCACTAAGCTACAAAAAAAAATGAAATCTACCTAGGCAAATGAATTTGTTTTCGACGAGTTATTGAAAGAATGCTATCAAACAAGCGTTCTATTCAAGGAGCAATTTATAACTGCGCTGATCAACTGTTAAGAAATAAATTCCACTAGTTAAGCTTTCATTCACTTTTATACTGTCAATGCATTCACCTGTCTGAACAACTTTCCCCTGCAAATTCATCAATTCAAATCGTACTGGTGAGTTAAGTCCTTTGATGTATAATAGTTTAGAATTCCCTACAGGATTTGGATAAATTATCAAGGCCAACTCACTTTCTTCCAGCCCACTGTATTGCAGCGTTAGGTTAATTGTAACCGAGCTGTCACAACCAAATTCCGAAATGAAATTCTGCGTGTAAGTTCCTGAATTTGTGTAATCAATTCCGTTCCAAGTGAAAACATCCAAAACTGTTGAATCGATGACAAGTGCATCAATCGGATGAATTGTTAAATCCAACGTTACCACTGAGTCACATCCACTAACGGATGGAAATGTATCATTGTAAATTCCACTTGAAAAATACGTTTGACCATTCCACGCATAAGAACCACAGGCTTCATCATTTATGTTGTTAGTAACTGCATTCCCATAATTCAAATTCAAGGTAATGGTAGAATCACATCCCCAAACCGTTGTTCCTTGGTACAAATAGGTTCCTGTTTGCGTTAAGGTTTGACCATTAAACAAATAAGGCGTACATGCACTAACATCCAACGTTTGATTGGAAGGCTGATGCTGATGAAGTGTAATGCTTGTTATGGCGCTTTGTCCACAACTGTTGACCGATTTAACTGATAAGGTACCTGTTTGAAAACTTTGAGCAAATGTCAAATTAAGTGATGTTCCAGTACTGCTTCCAGTTGCACCTGCTGGATTCGTCCAAACATACGACGTTGCACCCGTCACTCCAGTAATTGAATAGGCTTGACTTGATGCGCTATAACAAAAATCAAGCGATCCATTGATTGCCGATGGCGCCGCTGGAATCGTATTAAGAGTCACAGTAACTGCTAAACGACTTGTAGATTCAAGACCATTTACAGTTTGTGAAGCATAATAAGTTGCTCCATTCACTAAAACAGTGTTCGAAGGAAGTGGACTTCCACCTGTAGCTGCCGCATACCATTGAATGGACGTTCCCGTGGCTGTTAACTGAGATACCGTTGAACCAGCACACTTCGTTTGATTTGCTGATCCTGTTGGAGCAGCTGGTGGAGTAAGCAAGGTAAAATTGGCTGTTGCAATTCCACGATTGGCATTTCCGTGATACGCATAACTAAATGTGGCTGTATTTGAACGCGCCCAAATCAAACTGATAGAACTTGGTGCCGCTGGAAAAACATAATCATTGACATCACCTGTATTCAAAGCACGAGTCGCAACAATCGTTCGAACACCAGCATTCACAGCATCTGAGGTGATGGTCCAATTTTGTTGTCCATCCGTCGAAGGCGCCACATAACCCGTTAAATTACAATCAAAGGCTGTTAATGTTCCCGAGGAATGAACACCAACGACATCCGTTCCTGGCGCCATAGATCCAGCATCAAATCCAAGTGCAAACCATCTTCCCGCAGGACCTGTTAAAGTCAACGTAACCTGGGTATTTACATCAATTTTTGCCGTCATTGCAAGACCAGCTGTGGAACTCAACGAAACAACACCAGTAGAATAAGTTTGACCGAAGCTAAAGTGAAAGAAAGCGACAACTAGCAGAAGACTTAAAAAGTTATTTTTCATATCGTTTAAAGATTTCAACATATTTTGGATCATTGTAAATAGCAAGTAATTGATCAATTGTTCGACCTTGTTGGTCTATGATCTTCAAATTCGCAGAATGTTCCATAAAGCGTTCAACAATTTCATACCGATGAAGGGAAAGTGCTAAATGCAGCGGATAGCCAAATTGGGCAAAATTGCAGGTGTCATTCACATTCACTCCCTTGGATAAAACACTGTCCAAAAGTACAAGGTTGTTTTTATAGACCAAGGCATAAAGAATGGAACCTTCAGGGTAACATTGGTTCAAATCAGCTCCTTTTTCCATTAAGAGCAATGCAACCGCATTATTTCCATTATAGGCAGCTAATAAAAATGGACTTGCGCCGTGTTCAGAAAGACAATTTAGTTGATCTGGATGTTTCTTCAAATACCTTTCCATTTGTTCAACAGTTCCTGAACGTGCAAGATCCGCTATTCTCTGTGCACGACAATCATTGCTCATTGGAATGAGTATAGTCAAAAGCAATATAAGCTTATAAATCAATTTAAGTGGCACAGAATACTGAAACATTTGGCGAAGATAAAACTTTTTATTTATCAATCAGCTTGTTTATAATGTGTTATAGCTTTCGATATTGTAGTAACAGGTCGAGACTTGTCACTACTTGAAAATAGATTTTTAACAGTAGCGAGGGCAGAATAGTGCGTAGGTTACAAACATGTGTTTTGATACATATTATGTTCTTTAATCGTATTGAAGGCCCGAATATCCTCCATTTCATTTCGAATGGACGTTTTTGGAGCTTTACAAAGAAAACCGATTTGCTTCGCAACTCTTTTTTTATGCCTTAATCCTTCATTCAACCCTTCGGCTTGATTCAGTTTACGGCATAAAAAAACCCGAGTCATATGACTCAGGTTTTCTTTGTAGCGAGGGCCCGACTCGAACGGACGTCCGTCAGCTGACGGATATGAGCCCGAGCAATTCTATTTGTTTTCGTACAAAATCTCTTCCCCTACTCGATTTTAGTTCTTTTTCATGTTTCATTGCGGCAGGTTTTGATTCATGGAATTCGACATAAACAACAATCCATGGCCTGAAATTTTTAGTAAAACCTTTAGTGGATAAAAAATTGTGCGAATTATATCTGTCAATTAAATCAGAAGTGAATCCAATATAAATCTTGTCGAATGTCGGGGAGTATAATGCGTAGGTTACAAACATGTATTTCGTAGTAAATAGATTCCATAAAAAAAGCTAGTCAAATTTGACTAGCTTTCTTACTTGTAGCGAGGGCCCGACTCGAACGGACGACCTTCGGGTTATGAGCCCGACGAGCTACCAACTGCTCCACCTCGCACTCTATTCAATCGATACACGAATGTTCGAATGCGGTGCAAAGATACGCCTTTTTTATTGTTTTCAAACAAAATCGCCAAATAATTTTAATTTTTTCCTTTTAAAATAGGGAACTTCAGCTTTTTTCTACCTTTAGTCCAACATTTAAATCATCGCATGATCATTTTTGTAAATGGATATACAGTGGGCTGTCAACCTTTTAGACCCTATTGGTCTTCATCTAAGAATTCAAATGAGTTCATTGATGCCGCGTGTAACTATTTTCAGGATTCCTACAACGATGATGAAAATTTTGTGAACGGCTCAGGAAAATGGTTCGGTTCGCTGGCTTCCTTTCGCTTTGCAGCAGGCAAAAAATATGCGCTCGATAAATTGGAAACCTATAAAGCACTGCTACCCCCGACTGAAAAACTGAATATCATTTCACATAGCATGGGAGCAGCATTTGCAGAAGGAATGATTGATGTATTTTGTCAACACCAACTTCCAATCGGTAAAATCGTTTACTTCGCTCCAGCGCATGCACGAAAAATTAAGATCAGCCCTACAACCAACAAACTACTTCGCCTTCAATTGAATGCTTCCGAAGATACAATCATTGAACGCTTGTCAGATCCATTCATGCGGGGTAAAAAATTAATAATTCCCGGAGTAAACCTGTATGGAAAAGTGCATTGGAATCCTTGGTTCTACCATCCAAAACACATGATTTACGTACAAAAAATGAAACGCAAGCACCAACAGCATCCACATTTTGATTTAAAAACCTATGCCTTCGTATTTGATTGGTTGCGCGATTTAGAAACACTTTCACAAAAAAACAAAACTGATCAAGGTTCCATCAAAACAAAGTTCGAAGCTGTCTACATGCAAGGAAAGTATTTTGAACTTATGTGACTTTTGTCGCACTACAACCGAAGAATTTCCACTTATTTTGTACCCAAATTTGGTTCATGAAACTTTTTTTGCTCCCATTCTGCTTTTTTATCAGCATAGTTGCTCAAGCGCAATCCTTCCCTTACGATTTAAAAATTGATTCGATTTCCATTCCGCAATTGGGCGGTTTACAATCCTTTGGTGTTGGCCAAGCAAATGGAAAATGGCTGGTAGTTGGCGGACGCTTAGATGGTTTACACCGTCGTCAGCCTTGGGCAGCATTTGATTCCGCAGGTCACAATACGCAATTGATGGTCATTGATCCCATTCTCAAAAAACGTTGGGTCGCGCCCTTAACTTCACTTACTACGAACCTACAAGAACAACTAAGTTCAACCAACATGGAGTTTATTCAGAAAGGCGAATACTTGTTTTTGATGGGTGGATACGGAATTTCTAAAACAGTAGATGACCACATAACCTTTCCTTATTTAACAGCAATTCACTTACCAAGTGTGATCGAAGCAATTGTTAATCAAACAGATTTCTCCTCGCACATTTTACAAGTCAAAGATGAACTTTTCGCCATTACTGGTGGACAATTACTCATGCTGGATGATGCCTTTTATTTGATAGGCGGACACCGTTTCGACGGAAAATACAACCCAATGGGAAATGGAACCTTTACCCAAACGTATTTGAGTGGCATTCGAAAATTTACGTTTTCGGTTAATAACAATACACTGAACTACAAACACCTTGGCGATGTCACAAGCGAAGATTACTTGCACAGAAGAGATTTCAATGTCTTGCCTCAAATTTTACCAGATGGAAAAGATGGTTTAATTGCCTTCTCAGGTGTTTTTCAAAAAGACGTTAATCTTCCCTACCTAAATGCAGTTGTAATTAATAAAGATTCGTTCAACGTTGTTCCTGATTTTGCACAATACTACAATCACTACCACTGTGCAACCATTTCCTTGTATGATAAATACAAACAAACCATGCACAACCTGTTCTTTGGTGGAATTGCCCAATATTATGATAGTTCAACCTATTTGGTGCAAGACAACGATGTTCCATTTATTAAAACAGTTGCACGTGTCATGTATGACAAAAATGGGCGCTTGGCAGAATACAAAATGCCTGTAAACATGCCTGCGTATCTTGGAGCGGCATCCGAATTTATTGTGAATCCTGCTTTGTCAATCCTTCCAAATGAAGTTGTCGCAATGGATCAATTTGTTGGTGACACCATTTTGCTGGGCTACATCTATGGCGGAATCCAAAGTCGTGCAGCCAATATTTTTTGGATCAACACAGGAGTTGAAAGCAAGGCCAGCGAAATGATTTACCCTGTATACCTGATCAAAACAAAAGGCGATCACAGTACATTGAATTATCAAAGTGTTGGCGGTATTCAATTACAGCTGTATCCCGATCCAATCGAAAATCGATTAAGCTTGAATTTCACCTTAAAAAATGCTGGTGATGTGTTGGTTGAAGTAACAAACCTTGATGGAACCTTGCGCTTGGAAAAAACGCTTAAAAAATTAGCAATCGGACAACATTCCAAAACCATCAAATTCAGAAAATTAAACCGCGGAGAAGTGTATTTCGTGCGCTTAACCATCGGAGAAGTGAAAGTGGTGCAGAAGATGATTGTGAATTGATTGGAGCATAGAGCATAGAATATGGAACATCGATAAGAACCAATTCAATCTCCAGAACTTAAATTCGTTTATTTAAAATGAACTAGTCCTATTGTATTGAGGTCCTAAAGTCTTGATGTCCTAATGTCTTATTGTCCTAATGTCTGCCGAAAGCTTTCGGCATCTTTTGATACTAGTTGCATT
This sequence comes from Bacteroidota bacterium, assembly GCA_039804825.1. Taxonomy (GTDB): domain Bacteria; phylum Bacteroidota; class Bacteroidia; order Flavobacteriales_D; family Crocinitomicaceae; genus M0103. The sequence goes on along the minus strand of JBDLVK010000083.1, from coordinate 43,456 downwards.
TTCCTTACCTTTGCAAATTAATTTCAGTGTAATGTCTCACAAATCAGGTTTCGTAAATATTGTTGGTAGTCCAAATGTTGGTAAATCCACATTAATGAATCGTTTAGTCGGCGAGAAGTTGTCCATTGTAACTTCCAAAGCTCAAACGACGCGCCATCGTATTCTCGGAATTGTGAATGATGAGAATTATCAAATCGTTTTTTCTGATACTCCCGGAGTTGTAAACGCAGCCTACAAACTGCACGAAGCAATGATGGATTACGTGAATTCTTCTTTGAAGGATGCCGATGTGTTAATTTTTATCACAGACACTAAAGAAAACGACATGAATCACAAGGAAACATTGGAGAAAATCCAAAAGTTGCGTGTTCCAGTGATTTGTTTGATCAACAAAATTGACTTAAGCGATCAAGCGAAAGTGGTTGAGCGAATGGCTTTTTGGCAAGAAAAATTACCGAATGCCTTGGTGTATCCAGTTTCTGCTTTACACGATTTCAACGTACAAGCGGTTTGGGAAAAAATCTTAGAATTGGTTCCTGAAAGTCCAGCTTACTTTGACAAAGAAGAATTATCAGACAGACCAATGCGTTTCTTCGTATCAGAAATCATTCGCGAGAAAATCTTCTTGCATTGCGACAAAGAAGTGCCGTACAGTTGTCAAGTTGAAATTGAAGAATACAAAGAAGAAGGACATTTAACACGCATCCGCGCTTTGATCATTGTGGAACGCGATTCTCAAAAAGGAATTGTCATCGGAAAAGGCGGTGAAATGTTAAAGAAAATCGGGCGCGAGGCACGCATCGAAATTGAAAAATTCATCGATGGAAAAGTGTTCATGGAAACGTTTGTGAAAGTAGATAAAGACTGGCGCTCAACAGAAAACAAATTAAAGAAATACGGATATTAATGAGATCTGAGATGCGAGACCCGAGATGCGAGACAATAATTCTTGATCCTTACTCGGCTCTCGGTTCTCAGCTCTCGGTTCTAAAAAAATATGGGAAATATAGTTGCAATAGTAGGTCGTCCAAATGTTGGAAAATCGACCTTGTTTAATCGCCTGACGGAGTCACGCAATGCGATTGTAAAAGAAATTAGTGGTGTAACACGTGACCGTTTATATGGGAAAGGTGAATGGAACGGCGCGCAATTTTCGGTAATTGATACTGGAGGTTACGTAAAAGGTTCGGATGATATTTTTGAAGGTGAAATCCGCAAACAAGTGGAAATCGCTATTCAAGAAGCAAATGTCATCGTATTCATGGTGGATGTTACAACCGGAATTGTAGATTTAGATGAAAAAGTTGCGGCTTTGTTACGCAAATCTAAAAAACCAGTTTTCATTGCTGCGAATAAAGTGGATAGCAATGACCGCATCGGTTTATCGGCTGAGTTCTATCAATTTGGTTTGGGTGATGTGTTTGATTTATCAGCGACGAACGGAACTGGAACGGGAGAATTATTGGATGAAGTGGTAAAACACTTTGACAAAGCAGACGAAAGTGTAAACGAAAAAGATCACTTGCCTCGAATTGCGATTGTTGGTCGACCAAACGTTGGGAAATCATCGTTGGTGAACGCTTTAACAGGTGAAGAACGCAACATTGTAACCAATATTTCTGGTACAACGCGCGATTCGATTAATACACGTTACAATGCTTTCGGATTCGATTTCATGTTGATTGATACAGCCGGAATTCGCAAGAAAGCAAAAGTGCAGGAAGACATTGAATATTATTCTGTATTGCGTTCAGTTCGTACGATTGAGGAAGCAGACGTTTGTATTTTCATGATTGATGCGGAAGAAGGATTGCAGAAGCAAGATTTGAGTATTTATTACATGATTGAGAAAAACTCAAAAGGAGTTGTTGTCTTGGTGAATAAATGGGATTTGGTGGAAAAGGATCAAAATACCATGAATGTATACGAGGAGAAAATTCGTGAACAATTGGCTCCTTTCAACGATGTTCCAATCATTTTTACATCGACAATCACAAAGCAACGTATTCACAAAGCTTTAGAGGCTACAATGATGGTGCATGATAACAGAACGAAGAAAATTTCAACTTCTGTATTGAATGAGGTGATGCAAGAAATCATTTTAGCTACGCCACCGCCAGCATTAAAAGGAAAATACATTCGCATTAAATACATTCAACAATTGCCAACACATTCACCGGCATTTGCATTCTTCTGTAATTTACCGCAATATGTTCCTGAGTCGTACAAACGTTTCTTAGAAAACCGTTTACGTGAGAAATTTGACTTCTGTGGGGTGCCAATTCGTATTTATTTCAGAAAGAAATAAAACTTCATGAAATTCGGTGCTATTGATATCGGAACCAACGCTGCTCGACTTCTCGTAGGCGAAGTTGACAAAGAAGGAGAACATTCGTTTGTAAAAAAGATTTCTTACACACGTGTTCCCTTGCGTTTGGGTGAAGAAGTCTTTGAGGATGGAAAAATTTCAAAGAAGAAGACCGAAGATTTTGTCAAAACAATTCAAGCATTCAAACTCATTTCAGAGATTTTTGATGTGAAGAAATTACGCGCTGTTGCCACTTCGGCAATGCGTGAAGCACACAATTCCGATAAAATCATTGCGAAAATTCACGAAGAAACAGGCGTTCAAATTGAAGTAATCAGTGGTGATGAAGAAGCTGAATTGATCTTTGGAACCTTCTTCTTACTTGATTTCGACAAAACGCATCCATTCATTGTGATAGATGTTGGAGGTGGTAGCACGGAAGTCAGCGTGTTTGAAAGTGGCGAACGCGTTGCATCTAAATCCTTTGAAATTGGAACGATTCGTTTGTTAAAGGAAAAAGTAAAGAAAGATATTTGGTCAGAAATTCATGATTGGATTGCTTCTCATGTTGATTTAAAATCACCTCATCGCTTGTTTGGTACGGGTGGAAACATCAATAAAGTGCACAAAATGCTTGGAGCAGGTCAAATGGAAGCACTAACGGTGAAAGCGATTTCCAATCTACGCGATGAATTAGCCGAATTATCCGTTTCGCAACGTGTCGATCAATTTCAATTAAAGCCAGACCGTGCAGATGTAATTGTTCCTGGGATGGACATTTACCTCTACATTCTCAAAGAATTAAAAGCCAAAGACATTCTTGTTCCAAAAATCGGCTTATCTGACGGAATGATTTATCAAATGCATTTGAATAGTAAGAAGAAGTAAACTTACGTCAACTTAAACGCAATTGGCAGTGTAAAATACATCTTCACATCTTTGCCATTCATTTTTCCAGGCTTCCATTTTGGCATGTTTTTAACGACGCGTGTGGCTTCTTTGTCGCATTCAGGACAGCCTGCAACTCCACGTAAAACACGCACATCCGAAATAGAACCTTCCGTGTTCACAACAAAACGTAAATAACATTTACCTTGAATCCCATTTTCCTTGGCAATGGCTGGATACATCATGTTTTTCTTCAAGTAATCGCGCATCGCATCCATTCCTCCTGGAAATTCAGCAGGTTCATCAACAATTTCATAAATAACATCTTGCTTTAAAGGCATAGGTTCTGGTTCTGGCGCAGCATCACCGTAGTAATCATCACTGCCTTGTTGTGCACTAGAAGACCAATTATCCACATTTGCAACTATACCATCATATTCTGGATCTTCTTCTTCTCTATCAACTATCGTTGGAGGAACAAATCGCAGCATTTTCACTTGATGAGGCGGATTCGCTGGCATTGAAACTTGATTTGTTGGTTTCGTTGAAACAGCACTTTTTTCTACTGAAGCACCTGTAGCTTTCTCTTTCACAGGTGTTTCATCCTGTTTTGTTGCAACTACTTGTTGATCTGATTTCGTCTGATCTGTACAAGAAACAATCAAACCAACTGTGGCAACTGCCATTAAATATCCTTTCATAACTTCTTTTCTGGATGACTAATTTAATCGAAAAGTAACTGGAATTGTCATATAAACTTTACAAGCTTTCCCATTGTTCATCGCTGGTTTCCAATTTGGCATTGCTTTGGCAACTCGTAGCGCTTCTTTATCTAATCCAGGGCCACCACTTACTCCTTTCATCACCTTAAAATCAGATAGCTTTCCTTCTTCATCAACAACAAAGCGCAAATACACTTTCCCTTCAATCGCATTTTCTAGTTCAAGTAGCGGATACTTAACTGATTCAGCTAAATACGTTCTCAATTTATCCATTCCTCCTGGAAATTCAGGCATCACCTCAGCATACATTAAAATTTCATCTTGTAAAATTTCTGGTCTTGCAGTTGGTGGTTCAACTACTGGTTCACCCAAATAATAAGGTTCTGGAATTGGATCTGGATATGGATATGGATCTGGAGGAAGTACCTCTGGAATCATTACTTTTTTGACTGGTTTTGAAGATGATTCATCCTGATTCGAAGTTCCCGTTGGTAGCGTATAACTAACTTCACCTTTTGTTCGTACTCCAGTAATTTCAACTTTCTGGTTGTCTTTCACGACCTTCTTTTTGGGAGCCTCACTACACGCTGCCAAACTCAAGCACAACAAGGAAAGCACCAAAAACGAACTGTTTCCTCCTTTTTTACTAAGCGTATCAACAATCAAAGGCACATCGTCGTGTTGGAAATCAAATTGCTTGTAATTCATTCTACCACAGATCTTTTTATCAGAATTCTCTAGTAAATAGCTAATGATTTCAACACGATTCATCTGCGTAAAGTCCATGACTGATTTCTCACAAACTGCACAATGACGCGAACGCAATCCAATGCGCATGTTTTCCCAATTTTCCGAACACGGTTCCTTTATGTTGACTTCCATAACTTACAAATTTACGTATGCTCTTACATGTAAAAAGTAGAATGGTTCAATCTTCATCAAGTCGAAATTAAAAAAGAAGATGGTATTGAAAGGACTTTCTCAATCAATCTCGGAACAAATTATACAAGTCTAGCTTAAATTGTAAATTTACAATTGAGAATTATAAATCGTCAATCCTCAATCATCAATCGTCAATCGTCAATCTAAAAAAACGCCCTCACCTCCATCCCACCACTATGAATCATGCGGGTTGCAACCGATTTACGTCCATTGTACTGGATTGAGATTTGTAAATTTTTCGAAACACTGCGCTGATAACCTAAGGTCCACGTGTAATTCACTCCTGGCTTTAACGCCTCCAACATTTCAAAACCAAGCGCCGAATTTTGATTGCCATCGTACTTGATGTTCACCATTTTCAATCCTCCTTGTAAACTTCCTTTCTCGGCTTGATTGTACTTAAACGTTGATCCAATTTCGGAGAGAAAAGCACTTTCTCCGCCATATTGAATTGAATTTTGTTTTTCAGAATAGCGTCCATCCAATGTAATACGAAAAGTCGTTGTTGGCTGATAAATCAAACTTGGCTGCACAAAGAAATAGCTCAACGAGTAATTCCTTCCTGAAGTATAATCGGCTTCCGAATCTTTCGTTCCCATTTGACCTTTTGCCTCAATTGAAAAAACACGTTTGATGTTCCAACGAAAGGAAAGCTCGTGATAACGGTTGGATTTCGAATCAAATCCTGTGGCCAATAATGTTTTTGCACTTAGATCTTGGAAAGAATATTCTGCTCCAAAAACACTCGATGTTCGGTTGAAGAAAAGTGTATTTCTCAAATTCGAATTCGTGGAAATCAAATTCGTGTCGCGAATAGCTGTTGAGAATGGATTGAAGGAATTCACTCCGTTGAACAAATTCGTTTTACGGTTAATACGCACACGTGCTTGATCAGAGAAACGCGATAAAAACTTCTTCACTCCTTTTTTCGAAGCCCAAATACGTTCTGGTCGCCAATAAATTGATTGATTGAACTCGTTTGAGTAAGTTTTGATGTACTCGTTGCTTGGCGTAAACACACGAATGTAACTTGCTTGATCAATGAACTGCGCTATTTCAAACTCATTCAAATCTTTGATGCCATCCGCATTGTAATCAATCCACGTATAAACTCCTTGCCCATCGTTGACTTTGATGTATTGAAATTCACGTTTCAATTCCAATCCCGATCCCACTTCATAGAAGTTGTTCCAAGTAAAAGCATTTTTAAACAAACGCAATTCATAATCAATACGACCCAACAACGAATTTTCAGGAGTTTGATTCAACAATGCTGAATTCAACACTTTCAATTCACGGTAACTGGTGACAACGTTAAGTGATTGATTTCTCATCTCCGTTAACTTAATCTCACCCCCAGCAGTTCGTGCCTTGGCAACAGGTGTCAAATTCAAGCTATCCGAACGTTGATCGTAACGTTCACGGTAAAAAATCCTGTAATTGTTCTTGATCGAATCGCCATTTGCTAGGTAGAACTGATAATCGTAGAACTGATAACTATTGGTTTCCAAGGCCATCGTTCCACCTGTAAATCGGTTCAACTCATGATCATCAATGAATCCAATTTTCAACCATTTCAAATCTTGCGATAGTTCAGCTCGGTGACGAATGTATTCATTTTTCTGCGTTGCTTCACTCGATAAATAACTTCCATCCCAACGTGCAAAAAATCCCTTTTGTTTCCAGGTTCCATTGCTTGCTGAACGAATCCCTTGGTAATCACTTCCGATCAAAAAATGTTGCCCTTCCAAAACAAGATTTCCAAATTCACGATTTTTGAAATTGGCTCCAACAGAACTCGCTAATTGGTTTCCCACATAGCCTTTGTTGCGCGTGTTCCAATCGCGATCAAACTCCACCGAACGGTATTGCTCTATCGGCACAAAATTCTTATCCAAGGCTTCAAATTGCACCTTCGTTTCCAATTCCCACTGCGGAATAGAATCTTTTGAAAGTGGTATTGTTCCTACCAATTTCGTTCGATTCGAATAACCATGATCATCAGCAGAATTATAGGGCGAAAAGGTATTTACGTCATTCGTCGTATAGGCCATCTCCGTTTCTACCACCAAGTTCTTTCGAATACGACATGCAATTCCAGAAGAAAACAATTGCTTTTGTTTCGGCGTAATTAAAACACGTGATGGAATGTAATCGCCTTGAGAAACGCCACCTACCGGTTCCACCCATTTGTATACTTTTCCAAGTGCATTAAAATTGCTGAAGACATAATCGCCTTTTCCAGCACCAACAAAGGTGAATGTTGCTTTGTAAACCGCCGAATCAGGATGAACTGAATACACCAAAACCGAATCATAGCCCAAGGAATCAATCATTTTGTACAAGACCTGATTATCGAAATAACCAATTGAATCGATGCTGTTGACTTGTGCCAAGGACAAGGTATCGCCAATTGCTGCCAAACGTTGTTTTTGCGCAAAACTCAAATCTTGTTGAATCGTTTGATTCTTCGCATCTTGTTCCGAATAGGCATTGATCCAAAAGTCCATCTTTTTCGAAGAGTAGGTGGTTGACATTTGCATTAAGGAACGTGCATAATTTTGATCGGAATATTGAAATTCAATCACAATGCGCGAATCTTTGGTGATTAAATTGCGTGAGGTGAAAACTACTTCCGCGGAATTGTAATTGATCACATAATCAAATTCTTGTCCGCGTTCCAACAATTTTCCGTCGATGTAAACGCGCTCCGTTCCGGAAAGAATGATGATAAACGGCTCATTTTCGTTTCCTTTCAAGCGATACGGACCTTGGTTTCCTTCCACTCCTTGGATGATTTGACGTGCAAATTTCCCTTTTGACAAAGCACCACTCACTTGCGTTTTCCATACATGCGCTGTATCTGTTGTCCACTGATAATCGACTGTTAATCCTTGCGCACGTTTTTTATAGGTCAAAAAATAGCCTTTGGGTTTAGTGAGCCAAAAATCTCCCGCAATGATCTTCAATCGATCATTGTAGATTTGAATGAACACCTGATCAAATTCCTGCAATTTATTCGTATTTCCATCTGGCTGAATCGGCAAATTATCATCAGATACGGATGCCAATATTTTCAAATTTGGAGCAATATCACCTGAAAGTTCGAGGTTCAAAGTTGAGTTGACACCTAAATCTTGGTTATTTCCAAAAGTCACACCGCGTGAAATACTTCCCGACTTTGAAATGCTGGAGCCGCCAAACACATCGTTCACATCGTAGGTCGTCGTTTGAAGAAATTTATCACGATCTCCTTTCTCTTTCGTGTAAATAGAATTGGTATCCCGTGAACCGTACACTTGACTCAAATTCATTGGTAAAACGCGGTAAGACACTCGAATGGTATCAACATGTTGGTGTAATATCAGTTCACCACTTGCATGATTTAAGGTATAATTCTCGAAAGGAATCGCTTGCTGTCCAACGAACAATTGAAAGGAATTCGGATAGATACTCAAGGTATCCAATTGCAAGGTATCATTGGAAACAGCGATTGTTTTTACGCGCAGGGAACTCGTTTGCGCTTGGCTCACATGGACCAAGAACAAGCAACAAAAAAATAGAATTATGCGCTTTCCAACTGACATTCGTACGAATGTACAACGTTGTATTTAGAAAAATCGTGTTTGTGGGATAAAATTGTGCGAAGAGGAACTTCGCGAAGAGGAGAAATTTAGACTTTTCGGCGATTAGAGTTTTTGAAGAATAGGCAAAAAAAATCCCCCGTTTTCACAGGGGATTCACTTGTTAACTAGTTACCATCATCTGGTTCATTTGGCACTGAGCTCACTGTACCTGAGTCAAATCCTTCAGCAGTGTTTGTAGGATTCGCTTGGTGGCGAACACCTGAGTTGATGACTTTTCGTGCAGCGAAATACTCGTTGAAGAAATCGGGTGAACTACTTTTGATCATGCGAACAAAAACATCGACACGTTCTCTCACAATTTTATCAATCAAATCCACTTGATAATCCATTGCTTTCGTTAAGTTTTTACGCTCAACAATAGCTAATCTTGGTTTTGAAAGGGCGATTGAACTTTCTTCAATCAACTGTAAAATTTCACCTACACGATTGTTGTCTATACCAAATGGTTCTAATTGAGCACCTGTTTCAATTAACGACTCTGCCACAAATGCTATGTGCGCTTTCAATTCCGCAGCGTTCATTCTATGAAGGCTTGATAGTCTGAAACTGTTGCGTTTTTTTAGCTGCTCATCTTCCAATTCAATTGCCAACATTCGATACGCACCGTGTACTTGCTCCAAGCCGCTGTACAAGCGATCTAGTAATATTGCTTTTGAACTTGCCACACCGATTGTTTTCACACCGTGTAATAGCGCTTTGGAGTTGAGCACATTAATGGCATTTTCTAAATCATCGATTGCGCTTACCATTTTTGGAATCCCTGCCCATTCCCCTTCGTGTTGTTTGCAGGTTGCGAGTACTACCGCATACATGTTCATGCGGTTTGCGATTACTTTTTTCATGGTTTCCAATTTTAATGTTTCAATCGGATGGTTCGTCTTGACTTGCTCCCTGGCGCCTGAGTTTCCTTCTCCACTTTCCCTTCCAACTAAAACGGGTTACTAATGCAAAATATCCTTGAAAAAAGCGTGCCAAAAAATACCGCAAACCCTTTAAAATCAATTGTTAACGAATGTTAAATGCGTATTTTTAACGATAAAGATTCTGTTTTTCTAAATGAATGATGATTTTTAACATACGAAAATTATTGTTCCAAACTCGATGATTTTATTTCACACGTGTTCGATTTGTTTTTACACCTCATTGATTGGTTTTCAAAAGTTCTTGAATTCGTTTCACACTTGTTCGATTTGTTTTAACACTTCATTGATTGATTTTCACAAGTACTTGAATTCGTTTCACACGTGTTCGATTGGTTTTCACTCTTCATTGATTGGTTTTCAAAAGCTCTTGATTTCATTTCACACTTGTTCGATTTGTTTTTACACTTCATTGAATGGTTTTCAGAAGTTCCTGATTTCGTTTCAAACTCGTTTGAATTGTTTTCACACTTCCTTGATTGGTTTTCAGAAGTGCTTAATTTCATTTCAAACTCATTTGTCTTTGTCTCAGAATCGTTCGAATGATGTTACAAGTCATTTGATTCGTTTGAAACTTTAAATTTCTTGTTCTTTAAGCGTTTAAAATTCAAACTTCGTTCACCAAAGTTAATGAGCAATCCAACTTCAAGCTTGTACGCTTCTAAATAATTAATCGCTTGGGCAAAATGAACATCTTCTAGACTGATCAATGCCTTTAATTCAACGGATAATACTCCTTCAACTAAAAAATCAACTCTGCGCGTACCAATGTGTTTCAACTGGTAATAAATCGGCATTTCAAACTCACGTGAATATTGAATTCCCGCCATCGACAATTCAATGGCTAAAGCGCGTTGGTAAATCACTTCTTGAAAACCATTTCCAAGGGTTGAATGCACTTTCATAGCGCAGCCAATTACTTTTGACGTTAAATCAGAATATTTAAACTGTTCATTAATCATTATAGGTAGGTTTTAAAATATACCTTAAGATAATGAAAAAAATTGAACCTTATGGGACACTTGGAAAATTGTTGGGGCAACGGTCGGCGCTGTAATTCAACTGTCTGAACTGGGATTTTTATGATTAGTTGGATTCAGAGGATTTCTAAGATTCTTGTTAAAAATCAACGTTACTTGTATGCTGGATAGTGCTCCTAAGAATCAACTGTCTGAACTGGGATTTTTATGATTGGTGGGATTTGTGGGATTAGCTTGGATTCAGAGGATTATTAGGATTCTTGCTGGAAATCAATGTGATTTGTATGCTGGATAGCACTCCTAATAATCAACTGTCTGAACTGGGATTTTTATGATTAGTTGGATTCAGAGGATTATCAGGATTCTTGTTAAAAATCAACGTGACTTGTATGCTGGATAGTGCTCCTAAGAATCAACTGTCTGAACTGGGATTTTTATGATTAGTTGGATTCAGAGGATTCTTGTTAAAAATCAACGTGACTTGTATTCTGGATAGCACTCCTAATAATCATTAAAATCATAAAAATCAGAGTGCAGACGATTTTCCTCCCTGAGCAAAGCGCCTCCACCCTCCAAAAAAACTGTTAAAACAACCCCGTATTTTCCCTCAATTATTAAATCGCCAGCTCATCTCCTGGAACACTCTAACCATTCTATTTCAATACGTTAACCCCAGTGTTCCAAAAATTTTGAAATTCAACAAAACAAATCATTTTCGTTCCACTCAAAAAAATTGTAATTTAGACTTATGTACTCTAATTCCTCATCCATATTTTCTTATAGCCCCTACTCCTTCCAAGGACAGGAACATGACGATGAGGTGAAGGGTGATGGAAATTCTGTTAATTACAAGTACAGAATGTGCGATCCGAGAGTGGGGAGATTTTTTGCGGTGGATCCACTCGCAAGCCAAATACCTCACTACTCTCCTTATATTTTTAGCGGGAATAAAGTTCTCGATTCTAAAGAATTTGAAGGTTTAGAGGATATAACAGCTGTTTGCGCTACACCTAATGTAACTGTCAACTCTCAAACAACTGCATATTACAATAAAAACAACAGAGCATCGGCAATTCAAAACTCAACAATTTTGTTTATTGGTTTAGTTAACAATAGGGAGGCTTGGATATATAGAAGAATGACAGCAACAGAAATAACAAATCTTAATATAGGTAATCTTAGGACGATGAATACACCTATGATTATTAAAGAAAGCATGGCTTTTGATGTTGTTACTTTGGTTGGCCCAGACGGTGGACAGGACCACATTGCTCATACTGGTCAGCAAAATTCAACAGGTTTACGAAGAAGTACTGGTATATTGAATTTTGCCGCTGGAAGTATGGATTCTCCAAATACAGTCACTTCAGTCGTATCAGGTGATTTTACGGATGGAAATGCTACACAGGCAGGAGTTTTAACTTTGCCAACAGGTGCAAATATGGGGACTTTGCAATTAGACGGAACAGCTACTTTGAATGTTCAAATAACTGATAATTTGGGCGGTACAGTATATAATGGAACAATTGCAGGATTTGCTGGAACAAATCCAACGCTAACCCCTGGTTCTACTTCATTCAATGTTCAAGTGACTGGTTCAACCAGTACCGCAGATAATTTCACAATTACTTCAGTTCTATCTGGTCCAATGAACAATGCAACGACAATAACTCCGTCCACTGCATCTGTTGGATCCACCACTTCAACCAATAGTGGTATAAAGATAATTGCTCCTGTTCCGCAAACTGGAACAGATTCAAGCGGTACATTTACTCCTTCAAATCAAGAAAGATCATATAGCGAATGAAACTAATTTCTGTAATTTTTTTCTCAATAATTGGGATTTCGGCAAGTGCCCAAAAAAATAATAACAATGAAGATTCAATTTACTTCAAAGGTTTAAATTGGTTCACCACACAAAATGAATACAAAGACAACCAAAAAATGTTTCAAAATTTACAACCTTTATATCATTGTATTTTCAATGCGGATTCATTAATGACTGATTGTTTTGTTTATTTTGAAAATGGAGAAATTGCCGTTCATATGAAAGCAATTAACACACAAAAAGTATATCCAGGCAATGATTCAATTTTTTATTTTCTAAACGTAAGTGATCAAAACACCACTTTTTATCATAAGGGAAAAATTAGATCCGTTGCAATCAATACCGGATATATTGCTACAACCATTGCGTACAATAAAAAAGGTAATATTCTTTTTAGTGAATTAACAATTGATCAGAAGCACATTGACGGTTTAATTTTAACTGATATGAATAATACAGAAATGATTTTGAATTATTATCAAAAAGGTGATTTGATAGCTATTGTAAAAACGGATTATTATTTTAATTCATCATCAATAGAGTTTTGTAGAAAACCTCATTTTTTATACAGGAAAAAAATAAAAAAAATCCTAAAATTTAAATTTCTAGGAGAATAAGACAATTTTGAAATTTCTATATTTTTAAATTATATGCATCCACAAAACCTCATAGAAAAATTTTTCATTCCCTACTCCTTCCAAGGACAGGAACACGACGATGAGGTAAAGGGCGAGGGGAATTCTGTGAATTATAGGTATAGAATGTGCGACCCGAGGGTTGGTAGGTTCTTTGCAGTGGATCCTTTAAGCAGCCAATATCCAAATAATTCAGTATATGCATTTAGTGAGAACAGAGTTATTTATCTAATCGAATTGGAAGGTTTGGAATCATCTTTGCCACGAACAATATATATGAATGATGGAAAAGAAACTACAATAGATGCCATTGATAATTTAGGTATACAAAAACTAATTTTTCAAGATCCAGCAAAATTACCATCTCCAAAGAAAAAAAGTATCTTTGATTCTAATTACCCTGTATACAATCCTAAACCACTACCAGCAAATGTTTCAATAGCTAAAGGAAACTTAAATAATTATGGCCAATATATTATCCCTGCTGGAAGTATATTAAATAAATTGTCCAGAGGTGAAGAGGTTACTTGGACGGATATTGGCATAGAGGCAGCGGGTTTAATACCAATTGGTAAGATTTTTGGTGCTGTTGGAAAAGCTGTAGTAAAAAGTGAATTTGCTGAAGGAGCAGTAAAAGAGGTTGCAAACTTTATGAGACAAAATGCAGATGAAACCGTGGATGTTGTAAAATCTAGATTAAACAAAAGTATAAAGTCTCATACAGATGAAATCGCTAAACACAAAGAATATATTGCTGATCCTACAAAGAAATATGGTAAAAACTGGAGTACCTTTTCACAACAAAGAAAAGATAATGTAATACATCATTGGAATCAAGATATAAAAAGACATGAAGCTTATAAAAAAGCAAAAGAAGCAGCTGAAAAAGAATTGAAATAATGGACGATACTAAAAATGAATATAAATTTTATATGTCACAAATGATTGCTTTAATTAAGGATAAGTCGACATATTTAAAAACAATTGATAAAAACTCCAGTTCCTATAATAAAGATCATTTCGAGGGAATGGCAGATGCATATTTTTTTATCTTAGATGGAATAAAATCATATATCGAATCAAATGAAGATTTATCTTTAGAAGAATTAGGTTTAAATGATTACGATCCAAATGAAATTTTCAATTACAATCCGAAAGAATAATTTCTGTTGAACTTTTCAAAAAAAAGCTATCTTCTATAAGTTTTAAAATCAATTACGGGATTCTAAGCAATGTTATTTGGTGCAATTTTCTCTCTTTTTTTGTAAATTAAAATCATAAAAAAACTGAGTGGTTCCCACACTTGTATTCCTTCTTTCTTTTTAATAGTTTAGCTCAAATATGTTAACCCAAAACCTCATAGAAAACTCTTTCATTCCCTACTCCTTCAACGGCATGGAGAAAGATAATGAGGTGAAAGGTGAGGGAGATAGTTATAATACTTATTATCGACAATTTGATCCAAAAATAGGGCGGTGGTTAAGCCTTGATCCGCTCAAATCAAGATATCCATGGATAGCCCCTTATGCTGCCTTTAACAATAACCCAATTTATTTTATAGACATAAAAGGTGATGAATCTTGGCCTCCGAGTAAACTTATTTCAAATAAGACATCTGCACCTGTTCTTGGCAGCATTTCAGAGATCCAAACCTATCAAAAACAAAATAATAGGAATGTAAATTCAAATTTTGTCATAATTGAAGGTGTAAAGTATTCTGAGTTATCTACTTATAGCACCCAACTTAAGCCCATTGGGGAAAATTTGTTCACCAATGGTGCCGGTTTGGTATATCAACGATCTTTTGTCGTTGTTAAAAAAACAAATGAAGGAGAGGATTTAGGATTTTATGTTTATAATCAAGAAATAATTTCTCGTGAATACAATATTAAAGTAAATGGCGGTGAGGTTGATGCCAATAACGATAATAGGATTTCTAAGTTAGAAATTAATAATCAAAAGGAACAAATACAAAATTCCTTTATCGATGAATTAAAAATTCAAATAAGTACGATTTATAAAAATCAAAATGAAATCATTGAAAGCATTGATATTACGATAAGTGACAGCCCATTGGTAAAAATAAAGCCTGAAGAAATAATTAAAGCGATTCATGAGATTTACCCTGACTTGACTGTAAATGTAACAAAGGATGAAGGCACAACACTTGGTACAGCATCCATTGAATCCAATGTAAATACCTCAGGCGGGTCTATTGACGACTCTAACAAAATTAAAGAACATCACCCTAAAATTGAATAATAAAATTAAATAAATTTATGAAAAATCTATATTACCTTCTATTGAGTTTACTTCCTTTTGGTAACGTACATGGGTCAGAAATACTGTCGAATGATTCAACAGTTGTAAATAAGAAAATAATTAATTCAAATGGCTCCTTCTATATCAACTATTATTTAAGATTTGTTGATACTAATTTTTTAAATAAAGAAACATACATTGGAAATGATTTTTATTCTCGAGATTCTCTTCTTATAGAGTCAACTAGAATTGACGTTTCTACAAATACAAGCATTACAAATGAATACGATGATAACGGGATTAAAACCATGACAACATTGTGTGTTCTCGGAAAATTTTGCAATAAAATATATTTTTCAAAAAATGGAGAAATTGAATCGATAATTCAAACAAATAATGATGGTAATTTAGATGGTTGGCAATTTAATATTGATAATCTTAAATTGGACCAAATTAAAATTCGAAGTGAATTTTTTGAAAATGGGATTTCTACTGAATAATGAACGGGAATTCAAGAATAAGTTGATTAGTAAAGTAAATATCATTGTTTGCAAGTACCAAATTAAGTTTTTTATCTGCTTTTTAGAAACTATTTGTAACCCAAATCCTCACATTTCGTATCTATAAAAAAAATTTTATAGAATGTTCGATAATGCGAAACCACAACGCGAGATCAAGCATAAGTTAGTACATTTTCATACGTACAAACATAGCTTTTCTGGTGCGTGTGGTACCTTTTATATTCTTGGCGACATACCACTCAACCTGAGCAATTTGAGGGTTACCTTAATGTTGGTCACCAATGAAGAAAATGTGCGCTATCGAACGAAGCTGGATCTATACGAAAACCTTGAAATTGAAAAGTTCTGTTATGAGGTTATAGAAAAAGAATTCCAATTCAAATTTATCACACTTCAGAAGGATTTACATACACTTACGGATCTTTTAGAGAAATATAGGGAGGAATTATACAATGATGCATTCAAAATCGAATTTGAACGCCCGAAAAATCATTTAACCAATAAAACCAAAAAGCAAGTTATTGATTTTTTGAAGGCGCCAAATTTAATCAAGGCACTCGATACAAAATTAGAGGAAACAGGGATCGTTGGTGAAGAAAATGCCAGAGTATTATTGTATTTAATTGCCCTGTCTTATAAATCACCATTTCCCTTACATGCTTTAATTCAATCGGGAACAGGATCGGGAAAAAGTCACTTATTAAAAAAAATAATGGCTTGTTTACCCAAGGCTGATGTGATGAGTATCACTCGAACAACTGGTAAGTCTTTTTACCATTATGCAAATGATGACCTTGTTGGCAAATGTATCATTATTCAAGACATGGATGGGTTTAATGATGATGCGCTTTTCAGCTTTCGCGAGTTGCAATCGGAGGGATTCATAACAACTTCTACCACCTATAAAGATAAATTAGGCAATATAAAATCGCGCATTAAAACCGTTAATGCCTATTTTTCAAGCATCGCCTCCACGACACGCACATCCGTTTATTCTGATAATTTTAATCGATCCATCCCAATCCACTTGGATGAGTCAATAGAACAAACACAACGAATTGTTCACTATCAAAATAGCGTCATAGCAGGAAATGTGGATGCTCTGAAGGAAGAGCTGGCTATCGATTTTCTAGTTAATTGTACGATGCAATTAGAGAAACTACAAGTACTTAATCGTTTTGCTGAAAAAATAGTGTTGCCTGCCCATGTTCCTTTTTTAAGAAGAAGTAACCTGCAACTGCAAAAGTTAATATTGCTAGTCACCTACTTGCACCAATATCAACGTGACAGAAGCCCATGTGGAAAGATTTTAAGTACAAAAGACGATGTAGCAATAGCTTTTGATCTGTTCGTTCATGCGCTATACTTAAAAACGGACGAGTTGGATGGCCAGACACGGCGATTTTTTGAGGAGTTGAAACCCTACTTACATGAACGTAATCAAAAAACATTTCGCTTGCGTGAAATTCGCTTGCATTTTTCAATGAGTAAAACACAATTGCATCGCTATATATCAACATTGATTGAGCATGAATTAGTGTTTGTAAAAAGCGGGACAGCCTATAAAGGCTATGTGTATGAATGGCAAAATGATGACGATATCAAGCATTCGAATACAACATTGAAAAAACATTTAAATGCCATCCTAGAAGAATTATAACCTTTGATTCAATGAAAACACTTTCAACGCGCTATTATATCGATTTGTACAGTGCCTATAACACATTTATTAAAGTGAAGCAATACAAGACAGGTAGTGGCAGAATGTATCAGCTTTGTGTAGCCGAATTCTTCAATTACCTAGAAAAGAATAGCATCGCAGATTTAACCTTAGTTGATGGGTTAATTGTTCAACAATATTATGATTACTTAAGCTTAAGACCTTCAAAACGAGGAGGATCAGTGAGTCAGAATACCTTGAACCATCATTTGTTTGCGCTTAAACTGTTGTTTCACTATTGTTTGGACGAAGGTTTGTTGGAGGAAATGGTTGTTTTGCCAGGTTATCAAAGAGGATTGGTTGATGAGCGTCAACCTCTAACAAGGGAAGAAATAGCCGAATTGTTTGCGGTTTGTAGAACTCATTCTGAACGTGCTTTGCTAGCAATCGTATATGGTTGTGGTTTGAGACGCTCTGAAATCGAAGATTTGAATACGAAAGATATTTTATTTACCGATGGCATATTGATAGTCAGGGAGGGTAAAAACACAAAGCGCAGAGAGATTCCTTTATCCGAATCAGTAATTCAATACCTCAAAAACTACTACTTTGATCAACGTGTTGAAATTTTGCAGCATCATAAGAAATATGAGGAAGCATTTTTTCTTTCATCCAATGGCAAACGCCTCACAGGAATGCGAATGAATAGTATAGTGAAAAATCTTGCCTTGCGAACAGAAAATAATGAACTGATTAAAAAGCATGTTTGCCTTCACCTATTCAGACATACAATAGCAACGCATTTGTCTGAAAATGGCGCACAGATTGAATTCATACGTGATTTTTTAGGCCACACACTAATAAATACTTCTCAATTGTATGCGATTCGACAACTGAAAAGCAAAAAAATGTATGCTTATTAAACCACTGTATCATGACTTTTGAAAATTATCTTTCGACTTTTCATACGAAGCAAACAATTGCGTCTTATCTTCATTTGACAGAGCGCTTTTTACTCGATTTCCCGAATCCTGAAAATGCAAAATACACTGCCATTTTGAAGTATTTTGAAAAAATGGAAACACATCCTATTACGGCATTAAGCGCCGTAAAGAAATACTTTGACTACCTCGTTGAAATAGAAAAAATCAAGGAACATCCTTGCAAACATTTGACCATACGTATAAAAAACAAACCTATCCAACACCAGGATTTTTTTAAACGAAATGAATTAGAACGCTTGCTCGATCGCCCTTGCCGTTATTCCATCCTTGAAAACAGAAACAAATCTATTATTTCACTATTGATTTATCAAGGTTTGACCTCTGAGAACCTCGTTCGTTTGTGCTTAACAGATATTCAATTCTCAGAAGGAACAGTTTATATAAAGGCCTCAACAAAAGCACGCAGAAGGCTTTTAGAATTGGAAGCGCGTCAAATAATATTCTTGTTAAATTACATTGAAAATGACCGGCCGAAATTGCTAAAAATGCCCAGTAACCAATTGTTTATTGGAATGAAAGGAGAAGCGCTTACCGTTGATGCGCTTTTTCGAATGATCAAGCCCATGAATAGCATGTATCCTGACAGGAACTTAAATCCATTAACAATTCGCCAATCAGTGGTGCGTCACCTTACACACGAAAAGAATCTCCCATTGGAAAAGGTACAAGAAATAAGTGGTCACAAATGGCTATCAACGATTGAAAAATATAAATCAAACGACATGGTAGAACAACGCCGTTTGATCAATGAATTTCATCCGATGAATAGGATGTGAAATGTTATCTAATTCCCAATCTTATGACTGTCAAATGCATGTGTATTAGGCACAGTTTCAACAATTGATTTCATCAATTTATAATTTCTAAAGTTGTGCTCTGATTTATCATCAAATTCAAAATAATAGTCCATAAGTATGGATTTAATTGTACCATCAACAAAATGTAAATCCATAATCAATCTAACTGAAAAATGTTCACTTTCAATTCTTTTATTATTTCCTTCATCACAATAAATATTATAAATATTATAAATAGAAATCGAGTCTGTAACTGAAAAACTCATCTTCTCTATTTCATTGTTGGTTCTCACATTATATTCGCTTAAAGTTCCTGGTGGGTTATAACGCCAATCTAAATAAATGAAATCAATTTTAACCAATGAAGAAGAACAATTAACCATATATTTATTACTATCAATTGAATAATTTTCTTGGGCATAAGAACTCTTGAATAATATGAATGCGATAATTACAGTAAATAATTTCATATCTCCTTTAAAAACGAGGTTTACTTTTTGAAAAATCAGTATTATAATACTCTTCAGGCATAGGACCAGATACAGTATTTGATGGATCACTTTTCTTCGGACCATCAGTTCCAAAAACATTTGATGCAAAAAATCTTTCTTTAGTTTCATCTGTTAAGCCATGGTCAGGTCTTATACCTTCGTTTGGACCTTTATCTAATTCAGTTAAAATCCATTTATCACTTAATTCATCATATGATCCTGCTTTTGTTTTTTGCTCAATCAAATATTCATCCCATTTTTCAAATCCCACTACTCTGTTATCAGGTTCATTTTCATATTCTTTATATGGATCTAACAAGACATATGCCAAATGTCCCAATTCATGAAATAGTGAATGAGCAGGAGAGTGTCTAATTTCTGAACAATCTTGATTATATTGTGCCAAACCGCTGGACGGGTTCCATTTTATATATCCATTTGAATTCCCTCTTGCGGCTTTCCAATCACTTTCAAAAACAATTCTGGCAGTTGTTTCGGTGTTGTTGGCAATTTTTGATATAATACTAAACTCATTATCCCACCCTCGGTTTATTATTTCATCTAAAGTGTTTATCGTCCCTATAACAAATTCTCCCATTTCTTCGGTAATTTCAGTTGAATTTGGACAATATAAATATTCTTTACCACTTGAAGGATCCACAATAATAATTTGACGACCATCTGATTCTTTAAATACTAAAGGACTATTTGCGACATACCCATATGTAGAAAAAGAAGGGTATTTTTCAGCTAAAGGATCCACAGAAAAGAATCTACCAACTCTCGGGTCATGCATTCTGTACTTGTAATTAACAGAATTGCCCTCACCCTTCACCTCATCGTCATGTTCCTGTCCTTGGAAGGAGTAGGGAATGAAGGGATTTTCTATGAGGTTTTGTGGATGCATTGTTTCGCTAAGGTATTTTAAAGTAAAAAGGGAAACAAGTGTGGAAACCACTCGTTTTTTATGATTTTAATTTACTTTAAAATAACCATTAAGAATTCTTAGGTTTTCTATTGTAGGGACTTTTATTTGGGGGCTGTAAAGATACATTTATATTTTTTGCTTTAGCTCTAACAGAATCGACTGTTCGTCCCAATTTTAAAGCTATTATACCAGAGGGTGTATTCCCTTTAGCCAGATCATTCAGTAGCTTAATATCTTCTTGTGACCAAAGTTTACCTGTGTTTTTAGTTGATTTACTCATAATTTAAATTACCATTTATGTTTTGTCATACTCACAACTTACAAATCTTACCTAATTGGAATAATCCTATTGCTAAAATCACAAAGTTGTATTTTATATTTTCTTGTTTCTCTGTATATTGGAAAAGTTTCTTTGATTGATTTTACATAAACCTTATTATCTCTGATTAGGTATAAAACAGGTCCGTATTCCACAAATTTGGAATCAAACCATAGATGGGTTTTCAATTTTCCATTTTCGAATTTTGAAAAATGATCACCGAATTTCATATATAATTCGTCATTTTTTTCAATAAATTCATCACCGCAATCAATCTGAAATTCAAAAAAAGTTTTTTCTGAAACTTCCAATTTTTTTTTAATCATGGATACAGAATAATATTTCCTTGCAAAATTATTTTCTAGTAAACTTTCATCTTTATTCAAACGATAAGTAAAAAAAACTATCAGTGAGAAAATGAGAAAAATCAAATAAAATCTATTTCTTTTTACCTCCTTCATATGTTACTTTAAATGAACCATTACCATTACTTTGTGTTCCTCCCACGGGCAAGTAATCAGCTGGTAAAACTTTTTCATTTCCTTTAATAATGCCATAAATATTAATATAATCTGTTTTACCATAATATCCACTAGTTTCTGTTTCTGGAAGTTGTTTAGAAAATGATTTTACAAGTGATTCTCCATTTGCATTAAGTGTTGCAGAATTACAAGAATATAATTCACAAGTAGATAATTGACTAAAGGCTCTGGGGTCTAATAGTTTTACATCTTCTTTATCAAAAGTATAGCTATCATGTTTTAATTGTTCAGCAGTTCTATTATTAACATCATATCCGACTTCTAATGCACCATTCCCATGCATTCCGTGAGCCGGTTCTATTGAAGGACTGCCATTTTCGCCTTTTGCATATCCATGGCTAAAAAACGTTAAATCCGTAACTTTATCTTTTTCACGAGCTTCCGTAAAAACTGATTTTAAAATGTTACCAGAGTTAATGTAATTAACTATTTGTTCTGTTTTTGAAATTTCAACAAGATTTACTCCTAATACTTTTGCTTCCTCTCGAACCCATTCCAATTGCCCTTCTGTCATACTAAAAGTCATAAGTAAAATTGTAGTTTTTTCAGTTGTTTGTTCTTTTTTATTTTTAGATGATTGTAATAATGCAGAATTAATAAACTTATATTTATCTTTACCATTACCGTCATAACTTGCTACAATAATATTTTCCTTTCCATTTGGATCAATGACTCTAATTGGACAACAATATGCAAAATGATATGGACTTAAATCGTTATATTTTCTTGCATAATCATCAACTATCATCCACCTTCCGAGTCTAACATCAAGCATGCGTGCGCCAAAATTGTAACTATACCCCTCGCCTTTTATCTCATCATCTTTCTCCATGCCGTTGAAGGAGTAACGGTATGCCTCAGGGCTCTGAGTCCTACCGTCCAACTCAACACCAAATGGTGAATAGTCAGTCGTTCCTGCAATAAATACGCGGTAACTTGAAACGGTTACTGTATTTGAGCTCTGTGGTATTTTCAAATCTGTAAACACAGATAATACATTACCCAAGTGATTACTCAACTCATAATACTTCTTCCCTACTTCGTGTTGAATATTTTGCTCAATTTCTTCTGTCAACACATTCACATCCTCATTCAACATTCCTAAACGAGAACTTCCAAAGATATGACGCTCTTTCAAAACAAAATTAGCGGTTGAATTGTCCACAACATGCTCATAAGTAGTCAACTGATTACCTTGTGCATCCAAAATGTAATATGTTGAACGTTCTAACAATCCTGTTTGGTTATCATAAACATGCTTCGCAATACGATTACCCATCGCATCATAATCAAATTTAAGCTTTTTCTTCGTACTCGTGCTTGGTCGGTTAATTTCTTTTACCTTACCATCAACACGCCACACAATACTAGAAATCTCCTCGGCTTTATCTTTTATCAAATTAATTATCTAAAAATATTATACAATTGTCAGCACAATGATTAGTTGGATTCAAAGGATTATCAGGATTCTTGTTAGAAATCAACATGAATTGTATTCTGGATAGCACTCCTAATAATCATAAAAATCATAAAAATCACAGTTCAGACATTTTCCTCACCCTAAGCAAAGCGCCTCCACCCTCCAAAAAAAACTGTTAAATCCACCCCGTATCACCACTCATTTACCTCAAAAACACCAGCCCCCTGGAACACTCTAGCCCTTGTATATCATCCACTTAATCCCAGTGTTCCAAGATTTCAAAAATTCACTACACAACAAGAATCCAACACAACTTAAAATTTTTCATATATTCGGTTCATGCATAATCGTCTCAATTACTTCAGCATTGACAACCCTTACTCCTTTCAAGGGACTGAAAAAGATAATGAGGTGAAAGGTCAGGGAAATTCTGTTAACTATAAATACAGAATGCATGACCCAAGAGTTGGTAGATTTTTTGTGATAGATCCATTGAATTATCAGTTTCCCCATAATAGCCCCTACACTTTTTCAGAAAATCGGGTAATAGATGGTATTGAATTAGAAGGTGCTGAATATTATTATGCTGCTAGTGGTACTTTATTAGGAAAACTAGGAAAGTCAAAA
This sequence comes from Bacteroidota bacterium, assembly GCA_039804825.1. Lineage (GTDB taxonomy): Bacteria > Bacteroidota > Bacteroidia > Flavobacteriales_D > Crocinitomicaceae > M0103. The sequence goes on along the minus strand of JBDLVK010000083.1, from coordinate 20,015 downwards.
GATGTGTATGTGATAAACGCAGATAGAATTAAAAAATATGGAGGTGAAGAGAATTACAAAAAAGTGCTTGGAAATATTAAACCAGGTTCAGAAACCCATTTGAAATGGATTAATTCCGACAATGTATCAAAAAAAGCCAATATCGACAATGATGAACTCAATACTCGAGCCTTTATGAGTACAATCAAAGAAATGGAAAATCATGGACATGGTGAATTATCCTATGACATTTGGAATCGCAAAGCTAAAATGCCAAATATGTCTGACCATCCTGGTACTCGTACTTTCACAGAAAATGGTGTCCAAAAATCAAGTTCGGCAGCTGGGGCTTACCAGATTATGGCATCTACATGGAATGCTACAACTGGAGCTGAACCAAAAATTAAGACAAAATATGGAATTACGGATTTTTCAGCTGAATCTCAAGATTTATTTGTTTTAGGCTTAATTGATATGAAAAGACATTTATTGGATGACGTTAAAGCAGGAAATATTGAAAAGGTTTTTAATAGTTCAGAAATGAGAAATGAATGGACATCAACTCCTGGGGCTTCACAAGAAGGTATGAGCATAGATGACGGTTTGTCAACATTTAAGAAAAAAGTGTCACTAGAGCTCCAAGGTGATAACAGTAGTGGGATAGCAATTAAACAAGGAGAATTATTTAAGAAATGATAAAATTAAAAATTTACATAATAATATGCCTAGGCATATATTCATGCGAAGGTAAAAATAATGAAGTGTCGAATTTGACTGATATTCATGAAAATGTTGTTGTGTTAAATGACAGTACTCTTGAAAAAAGCACCAATTTCAGAATGGAAGGAATAGATTTTAAATTCATTTGCAAAAACGGTGATTTCGAAATCAGAGAGAACCAACCTGATATTAGAAGACCACAAAGATTGGAACAGACTCTAGAGATAAAGTATGGTAAAGAGGTTAAGAAAATTGAACTACCAAATAAGAACAAACAATCCTATTTGAAAAATGGTGACACAATTTATATACTTGACATTCCAATTGATCATTTTGAAATATTTAAGTATAAATCGCAAAACTATTTTGAACTGTCAGGTGGAGGAGGATGCTCCTCATGTAATGAATATGTAAGCATTTATAATTTTCAGGGTCAACTAGTTTATAAAAATTATTATAATAAGGATTCAACAATTGAATATTACAGTAATCCAAATTTTACAAATATCGTACTGAAAAATCATCGTAAAAAATTGAAGAAGATAATGATTGAATAAAGGTCGTGTCCCCAATGCATTGATATTACGTGAAAGAAATCCTAAAGCTTCCCAAAGATTTAAAAATATACAATCAAGATAGCTCCTTAATCTCCTTGATCAAAAATGATTAAAGTTGTATCATCACTTTTTCAGGACTAGACTAAAAAGTCTTTCAATTTTTTTATCACTTATTTTAAAGTAAAATCATAAAAAAACCGATTGGTTCCCACACTTGTTTGCCTTTTTTCTTTTTAATACTTTAGCACCAATATGCGCACCCAAAACCTCATAGTAAATTTATCTACACCCTACTCCTTTCAAGGGACTGAAAAAGATAATGAGGTGAAAGGTCAGGGAAATTCTGTTAACTATAAATACAGAATGCATGACCCAAGAGTTGGTAGATTTTTTGCCATAGATCCGTTCGCTTCAAGATACCCTTTCAATGGAACTTATAACTTCTCTGAAAACAGAGTTATTGATGGTGTTGAACTTGAAGGTTTAGAGTTTTTAAAGACTGGAATTTATCATCTCGGACCTTTTGAAATTACAATTCGACGTTTAGAGATTGTTACTAAATTTAATAAAATTGCTGTTTCTTGGATTGGTTTTAATAAAAAGACTGTTGACGATATATCAACTATTCCTGAAACGGAGGAAAAACTGTGTAGAAAAGTTGATTCACAGACACTTATTCAAAATACATATTTATTAGATCGTGTGGGTATTTGGGATGTAATTCCTGTTGTGCGAACCAATGTTTTCAGTAGCGATAAATCCATAGACCTGGCATTTGATTTCTTAGAAGACCCAGACCATTTGAAAATTGTAGATCTAGATTCGAAAATAGTATTAATTGATGGAGACTTTACTGGTCCATTTAATTATTCCACTATTCCAGGCCAAAAAATTGAAGTAACAGTTACTCAAGGTCCTATGTCCTTCTATGAATCAAAAATAACAACTAGTGAATCAGTATCTGTAGAAAGGGAAAAAATAGTAAGTCAAGGTGGGACCGTGTTAAGTCATGATATAAATAAGACAAAAAATGATGAACATTCGCCAGCAGGAATATTAATTAATTCCAAAGTTGAAAAAGAAAAAAGTGAATCACCATGTTTATGTAATGAAAAGGCAGAAATTAAAGATTAAAAATAATTGAGAAATAAAATGAGGTTGATTATCTTTTTAATTGTGATTTTTAGTAACCACTGGTGTTGGTCTCAAGACTACTCCATGGCTGACTCAATTGCCCTGAGTAAAGTAAGTTTAAAATTTAAATCAGTAGATACATTGGTTCATTCACTGATTGCAGAATTGACAACTGAAGAAGACAAGTACAGAGTAATTTTCACTTATTTATCAGAAAAAATGACCTATGATCGAGGTGCGAAATCAACCAATATTTTAAAAAATAAACCTTACGGAAATTGTGCTGGAATTTCCAATCAATATAAAGAATTATGCTTGCTTGCTGGTTTAAAATGTGAAATTGTACATGGTAAATTTGTTCAACCAAATAAATCAGAAATTGAAAACCATGCGTGCAATATGATCTACATAAATGATAAGAAATACTTCGTTGATGTTACTTTCTCGCTTAAGAAGGAACCGAAGAATAAAAGTGATTTAATGTATCCAAGAAATGAGTTCTTTTTTAAAGCAGAGCCAAAATTATATTTCATAACATTTAGACCAAACAAAAGAAAAGACCGGCTTGTGAAGCTATCGTTTTCGAAATTTAAACACTTAGCAAAAACGTATGGCTCTTTTTTTTATGTTGCGGATAAATTTGTCAGTTTTCCTCAAAAATTTAAAATAAAGAAAAACAAACTGGAGTTTGTTCTTAATGATGAGATAAATCCCGATGATATTAAAATTATAACTAAAAATGATCAAATTATTCAACCAATTAAATCTGAAAATAATAAAACAATAATTTTCGACTTAACCAACGTTGAAAAAGGAACAATAATTAATGTTTCTATGAAATTTGATTTTGGAAACACCTACATTTTACAATATGTCAAAAAATGACTTGATTCGCTCAGTTAAGATGAATACGATGTGCTTCTTTAATTCCAAAGCTAATTGTTACAAAATATCCGATAATTTAAACAAAATCCTTGGCAATTGTCAGCACTATGATTAGTTGGATTCAAAGGATTATCAGGATTCTTGTTAGAAATCAACATGAATTGTATTCTGGATAGCACTCCTAATAATCATAAAAATCATAAAAATCACAGTTCAGACATTTTCCCTACATTCCACCACCTAATCATACCAATCACAAAAATCACAGTTCAGACATTTTCCCTACATTCCTCCACCTAATCATACCAATCACAAAAATCACAGTTCAGACAGTTTCCCTACATCTCTGCTGTTAAAAAACGTTAAGCCTCGGCCGTAGTAAGCCAGCGAATCTTATTTTCGCTAAAAACTAAGTACGTGCGGAAAATACGTGTCAATTTCATTTTTGCCCTGGTAGTCGTTGCTTTGATTGCTGTTTTGGTCATTCAGGCCTTTCAAACAGTGCAATTGTATGACCGTAAACACGCAGAATTTGAGATGAATTTATCGACTTCCTTGGAGCGGATTGCCATTCGACACGAGAAAGCGGAAGATATTCGTCGTTACATGCACATTGTGAATCGCGATTTTAGCGGACAATACAAAGATGTGTTGAAGGAAGAATTCAAACACCTGGTTTCTGCCAAAGAATCCATTTCCATTCAAGATACTACGCTGTTCGAAAACGGTGAAATTCAAAATTACCTCATCATTAAAGGGAAATCGTTTGATTCTTTAACTGGATTAACGACCGAACAAAAGGTCTTGGCGCGCGATGTTCGTCAATTGCGTGATTTATTCGACAAACAAAAGAAACAGATTCCACACAACGATTCGATTAAATTGGCCATTCAATTGGATCAGCGTGTGCTTCAACAAATCTTTAAAAAGGCAAAATTTGTCAACGACATGATGGTGGAAGCGTTCCGTAACAATGTGTACGAAGATCCTTCAAAACGTGTTGACGCTGTCTTCTTAGACTCAGTCATTCGCACAGAAATTGCCAATGATAATTTGCCGAAGACGTATCGCTTCATGGTGGCGAATGAATACGGTATTCCGATCGAATTCGACAATGCGCCGAGCAATTACGATACTAAATTGGATACCTTGCTAACAGGAAAATCAGTTCTTTTCCCGAGCAATATTCTCGATGAAGATTTGTACTTACACATCTACTTCCCGAAAAAAGGAATTTTTCTGTTCAAAGAAATGTGGGGACCTTTTTCCATCAGTTTAACCTTAATGATTTTAATTGTTGTCGCCTTGATGTTCATGTTTAGAACCATTTTAACGCAAGAAAAGTTGTCTGAAATTAAAAACGACTTCATTTCGAACATGACGCATGAATTCAAGACTCCTATATCCACGATTTCACTTGCCTGCGAAGCTTTGAGCGACAAAGACATGATGCAACAAAACACGACAGATATTGCGCCTTTCGTTAAAATGATCAACGACGAAAACAAGCGCTTGAGTTTGTTGGTGGAACGCATTCTTCAAAGTGCGGTGATGGAACGTGGAGAAGTGAAATTGCGTGAAGAAAAAGTCATCTTGAACGAAATCATTCATGAAGTAACGAACCATGCACAATTCAGAATTCAAAACAGTGGAGGAACAATTAAGTTGAACATTCCGAATGAATTAATCACGATTCAAACGGATAAAATGCACATGACAAACATTGTTACCAACTTGGTTGACAATGCGATTAAATACAGTTCGGAAGCGCCGGATATAGAAATTTCTTTACGCAGAGAAAATAAGAAGTTACTATTGAGCGTTAAAGACCATGGAATTGGTATTAAAAAGGAACATTTGAACAAAGTCTTCGACAAATTGTATCGCGTACCAACCGGAAATGTTCACAATGTGAAAGGCTTCGGTTTGGGATTGAGCTACGTGAAAGCGATTGCTGAATTGCATGGCTGGAACGTAGTTGTACGAAGCAAATATGGAGAAGGATCAGAATTTACCCTTGTAATGAAAGAACTATGAGCAAAAAACTAAACTTACTTTTAGCAGAAGACGATGAGAATCTTGGGCAATTGTTGCACACGTTTCTTAAAACAAAAGGATACGACGCTGATTTGGCGCGCAATGGAAAAGCGGCTTTTGAAAAGTTCACAAACGGGAAATACGATTTCTGCATTTTCGATGTGATGATGCCAGAGATGGACGGTTTTACCCTTGCAAAAGAAATTCGGGAAATTGATCGCAAAGTGCCAATTTTGTTCTTGACAGCTAAATCGATGAAAGAAGATAAGTTGGAAGGTTTTGCTATTGGAGCTGATGATTACTTGACAAAGCCATTTGCGATGGAAGAATTACTTGCACGCATCACTGCTATTCTTCGTAGAACGGAGTCACCAAGCTCAGAAACGAGCGAAGAACTAAAAGTTGGTAAAATCAAATATGAACCAGAATTGCGTTTGCTGCACTTGGCTGAAGGCGTGAAAAAACTGACAACGAAAGAAAATCAATTGTTGCAATTGTTGGTGAAAAATGAAAATGAAATCTTAGATCGTCAAGCAACGTTGCGTGCTATCTGGGGCGATGACAACTATTTCAACGGTCGAAGCATGGATGTTTACATCGCGAAATTGCGCAAATTATTGAAACAAGACGAAGCAATCGAAATCATGAACGTTCACGGAAAAGGGTTTAAACTCATTGTCAAATGATTTGTGATTCGTGATTTCCTGCCTGTCGTAGCCTCCAGCGCAGACAGGGTGATTTGTGATTAAAATCAAAACGGATTATAGAAATTGAAATTTTGTAAGGACGCGATTAATCGCGTCCTTATTGTTTTATAACATATGAAAAGTGTTTCAAAACACCTTTCTTGAACTAATCACGAATTCAAACTTCCAACTTCTAACTTCTAATTCCTAGAATGTCCCCAACTTTTTCTAACTTAGCGGCGTTTTAGAAGAAGTGAAGAATTCGGTTAAGTACATATTGCAAAAATTGATGGGTTTTCGAACGTACTTGTATGTGTTCGCAATCTTCAAAATCAAAACCCTGCGTTCGGATTCCAAAGAAAAAGATTTCTTTCACTTTCTATCCTTGTTAGAAGATGGTAAAGGTGCCGTGCTCGATGTTGGAGCAAACATTGGAATTATGACCGTTCACTTGGCAAATAAATTACCCAATTCTACTGTTCATGCTTTCGAGCCAATTCCAGACAATTTATCGGTTTTAAAGCGTATCATCGCAAAATTCAATTTAAAAAAGATTAAAATTCACGAAGTTGCCGTTGGTGAAACGAATGGAAATGTGCAAATGATTCTTCCGCATCAAGGTAAAACGAAGATGCAAGGATTGAGTCACGTGAAGCACGAATCCATCACCGAATGGAACGAAGGTGAAGAGTTCAGCGTGCCTTTAAACACCTTGGATAATTTGTTGAACGGTGAACCAATTCAAGGAATTAAAATCGATATTGAGAATTTTGAATACTACGCTTTGAAAGGTGGGAAACGCATTCTTGAATCCAATCACCCGATTATTTACGCTGAATTGTGGGACAATGAAAACCGCAGTAATTGCATTGATTTGTTGACTTCGATGAATTACCAGCCGCATGTTATTGTAAATAATGAATTGACGGTATTTGATGAAACGCAACATAAAAATCAAAATTTCATCTTTATTGCCTCCAAATCGCTTGCTGAACAAAATTAATCAGTCATCTTTGCGTTAAGCGTTAAGCGCTGAATTTTTACCAGATAACATGCAAAAGAAATTTTTCTCAAATCTTCTTCTCATCATTTTACTGAATTTACTGGTAAAGCCTTACGCTATTTTTGCCATCGATGCAACAGTACAAAATCGTGTGGGAGCTGAAAATTACGGGATGTATTTCTCCCTGCTAAACCTAAGTTTCCTTTTCAATATTTTGATGGATTTAGGCATTAACAATTTCACCACAAAACACGTTGCACAATACCCAAAAGTGGTTTCAAGTTACGTTGGAAAACTCTTTAGCTTTCGACTCATTTTGTTTGCCATTTATGCGATCGTTACGATAATCATCGGCGTTGCAATTGGTCACAACGGAGAAGAATTGTATTTACTATTGATACTCATTTTCAATCAATGGTTGGTAACCTTCATCGCGTATTTCAGAAGTCATTTTGGAGGATTGCACTTGTTTAAAACAGATGCGCTTATTTCCGTCTTGGATCGCGTGCTGCTGATTGCGATTTGTGGTTTTGTACTGTTCACGAACGTAACTGGCAAACACTTTGAAATTGAATGGTTCATTTGGATGCAAACCGTTTGTTACCTCATCACTTTGATCACTGCCTTTATTTTATTGACCCGTAAAATTGGCGTTCCCAAGTTCAAATTTCATTGGGCTTTTTCCTTAGCAATATTGCGTAAAAGTTATCCTTATGCCTTATTGATCTTGTTAATGATGATTTACACACGCACGGATTCTGTCATGATTGAGCGCATTCACCCGAATGGAAAATACGAAGCTGGTGTTTATGCACAAGGATTTCGATTGTTGGATGCTTTGTTCATGTTCGGGATGATCTTCGCCAACATGTTGCTTCCCATTTTTTCGCGCATGTTTAAACAGAATAAAAGCGCCATTCCGGCCATACTTGTTTCCAGCAGAAACTTATTGGTTGGAGGTTCCATTTTGATTGCAGCTGTATGCTTTTTCAATCCCGAATTTATTCTTGGCTTAATCTACAAAAATGACGTTACGGCTTCTACGCAAAGCTTCCAATGGTTGATGTTATCCTTCATCGGAATGTGTTTGAGTTTAATTTACGGAACCTTGCTTACAGCAAAAGGCGATATGCGCTTTTTGAATCAATTGTCTTTGGTTGGAATTGTCGTTAACATTGCATTCAATGCTTTGTTGATTCCAGAATATGGTGCCGCAGGTTCAGCTTTTGCGACCCTAGTAACTCAAGGATTTACAGCCCTCATTCAACTATTTTACGCACATTCAAAATTGGAGATTCCCTTCCATTTCACACAAACACTTCGTTTCGCAGGATTTACAAGCATTTTCCTAATCTTCTATTTCCTTGTCCCTCAAAACGATTACAGCATCTACCTTCAATTAGCAGCTGGAACGATTGGCTTGTTTGTTTTCAAATTGATTGATGTGAAAGAATTGAAGAAGCAGTTTAGCGCTGAAATGTAATTCGTAATTCGTAATTCGTAATTCGTAATTCGTAATTCGTAATTCGTAATTCGTAATTCTAAACAATATTCTTTTGATTTTTGAGTTAATGCTTTGGAATTTAAACAAACGCTAGGCACCTTGAATTGCAGCGAAGCTTATTTTAACTAAATTCGCACATCAAAAACAAAAACGAATGGCTGAACAATTGCACGAAATTGAAAAAGAGAGACAAAATTTATTGATTTTTATCTGGCGCAAGCGCAAAATCTTAATGCTTGTTTCAGGTATCGCAGCAGTGGTTTCTTTAGTGATTTCATTTTTAATTACTCCACAATATCGCTCAACAGCAATCGTCTTCCCAGCAGCAACAAGTACCGTTTCGTTCTCTGAACAACGCAATGCAAAAGCAGCGGCAATGGACTTTGGTGAAGAGGAACAAGCAGAACAATTAGTTCAAATTTTACAGTCTTCTCGTATTCGCGATAAAATCGTTCAACAGTTCGATTTGATGAAACATTACGAAATCGATCAAAGTGATGCAAACAAGTATTATAAGTTGATGAACGAATATGCAAATCACTTTCAATTTCAACGCACACGTTACGGTTCAATTTCTATTGATGTCTTGGATGAAGACCCAAAATTGGCAGCTGAAATGGCGAACAAAATTGTCGATTTAATTGATACTGTCAAGAACACAATGGTTGCTGAACGTACGTGGCCAGCATTCGAAGTAAACAAACGTAAAAAGGATTTATTGGATCAGGATTTAAAAATCATCTTGGTGCAAATGGACAGTTTAGCAGATATGGGCGTTGTTTCCTTGGAAGGACGAACAAACATGTTCCAAGCCTTTGTGGATGCGAAAAACCAAGAAGATAGAGCGTTCTTGCGCAAACAAATCGATGTGAATTTGAAATATGGAGCTAAGTTCGATGCCTTGGAACAAATCCGTGATGAGAAAATTATCAAATTGGAGAAATTCCTAGATTCATACGAACAAGCAGAGTCTGATGCATACGCTGTTTTCAACCACAAATTCGTCGTGGAGAAAGCTGTTGTAGCCGATAAAAAAGATAAGCCAAAACGTTTGATTCTGATTCTTTTGTCAACCTTGGGCGCTTTCGTTTTCATGGTGTTCGCCTTGTTAATTTATGACCGAATTCAAGAGCTGAAGAAAATCGCTTAATTCGTGCAAAACATCAAACAAAATAGTTTATTCCTTCTACTTGGAATTGCTTACATAGCGCTTTCCAGTTATTTCATCTGGAATGATCAAGGCTATTTGAGTTTATTTCCGCTGGGATTAATTGCAATCTACTTTGCGATTTACGAAACGGAATGGACCTTTTTGAGTCTTGCATTTCTTACTCCACTTTCCATCAACATTGAAGAATGGACGGAGAGTTTCGGACTTTTCATTCCAACTGAACCGATGTTGTTTGGTTTCATGCTTCTATTTCTCTTGATGCAGCTAAAAAAACCGATTCTCGATAAACGTATTTGGAACAATTACATCATTTGGGCTGTCACGTTTTACATAGCATGGGCCTTTGTTACTTCGCTCACGAGCACACATCCACTTGCATCCTTAAAGTTCATTCTAGCACGTTTGTGGTTCATCATTCCAGTGCTGTTTTTTGGAACATACATTTTTAAAGAACGTCGCAACATCCGAATTTTCTTATGGTTGTTCATGATTGGAATGGTGATTGCGATTTTGTACACTTTAGTGATTCACGCGAGTTACGGTTTTGGTGAAAAAGAAGGACATTGGGTGATGTGGCCGTTTTTCAAAGACCATACAATTTATGGAGCCATCGTTGCATTGGTTGTTCCCTTGATTTTTGGTTTATATTGGTCGAGAAAGTACAATCCTCTGTTTCAAGCAATCATTTTAGGCTTCATCGGAATCATTTTACTTGGGTTATTTTTCTCGTATACCCGAGCTGCTTGGTTGAGTATTTTCGCTGCAATCGGCGTTTGGGGATTGATTCGCTTTAAAATTAAGTTTCGCTGGATTGCAAGTGTCGCAGCTGTTTTAGGAATTATTTTGTTCTTTTCGTGGGATGTGATTCAAATGGAAATGGCAAAAAACAATGCCGAACACACGACAGAAGAATTTGGTGAACGTTTGCAATCAGCAACGAATGTTACAACGGATGCTTCCAACTTGGAACGTATCAACCGCTGGACATGCGCCATTGACATGTACAAAGAGCGACCAGTTTTTGGTTTTGGTCCAGGAACATATGCTTTTGAATACGCCCGTTTTCAACACCCAGAGAATTTAACGATCATTTCAACAAACTTTGGAAATTTAGGAAATGCACACAGCGAATACTTGGGTCCATTGGCAGAAATGGGAACCATCGGGTTTTTAGCGATGTTGTTGATTGTTGCCGCAATTTTCTACAAAAGCATCACGCTTTACATTCGCTGGCCGAAAGAAGATACTGAAATGCGCACCTTGATTCTCGCAATGATTTTATCCTTGGTGACGTATTTTGTACATGGTGTACTGAACAATTTCTTAGATACGGATAAGGCCGCGGTGCCAATCTGGGGAATGTGCGCGATGTTTATTGCTTTGGAAATGTCGTTGGAAAAGAAAGCAGTTTCAAAGGAAGACTGATTATTTATTTCACTTGAAAACCACTAAAAGTTATTAATAATTGCTTTGTGATTCTTCTTTAATCGTGAAGACGGAATGGGCGCAAAGACAAGCTACAAATGAGAGAAAAGAAACCCAAACTATTTTCTTTTAATTAACTATCATATAAATCACCATTATATTAAGCAGTAGAAGAAAAATTCCAAGTACAAATGCCAAAACCAGTTGTTTTACCAAATAATCTCTACTCGGATAATTGTTATTTTGGAATTCAATGAAATTCTGATTGTTTTCACATTTTACTATAAAAGACACTGATAACCAAACGGCCGTTGTTAAAAGCGTAACCAATAATAATTGAATCGCATATGCATCATAATAGGTTGAATTGAATAAAGTTGGATTTCTCAATTTTAGAATCTCAAACAATAAAGTAAAAACACTACTCGCAATCATGGCTGACAATTGCGTCCATGCAGTTATCTTAAGCCAAAACCATCTCAAAATATAAACAGGTGCCACTCCTGCAGATATTGAAAAGACAATCAAGATTAAGTATTTTAAACTTGAACTGTATTGGGCAATAATTGTTGCGAGAAAGCACAATATGACCATTGACAAAAATGAAATAAACGCATAATGCTGGTTACTTTTTGTTGGGAATACATAGGTTTTATACAAATCAATACTTAAAAATGATCCTCCCCAATTCATAAGCGATTCAGAGCTTGTTATAAACATTGCGAAAAAGCCTATAAAAACAAGTGGCTCCCATTCCGTTGGCACAACTTTAAATATCATTTCAATGAAGCCTTTTTCTGAAGAATACGAAGATTGTAAAGAAATTGTCATCACGGCCATCATTAAAATCAAAATAGACAAAATCATATACAGAAGAACTGGTAAAATAGCAGCCCTAATTACATTCCATCTTCCTTTCGTTGCTGTAAAACGAGACATTTCTGGTCCTCCACCATCAAACAACTGAGCGCTCCACCATTGCAGACCTAAAAACACAAAAAACAATCCCCACTCGTTTGGCTGATCGGTTGGCGGTAAAAGTGCCGTTTTAGACCAGCCCGTAGATTTGTATAATTGAAGGCTTGAATTCCAACCTCCTGAATAATGAACCAAAAAATAGAATGCAATGACTAAACTGAGAAAATAGAGTAAAGCGTGAAAAGCATCTGTTTGAATTTTCAAATCATACGCATTTCTTAATGCAAAAAGAATTAAAAAAGTACCGGTAAGCCACACAGAAAAAGTATGTGAAATGAAAAAATAAGATTCAATAACATGACTAAATGCTAAAATGTGAAAGCTCAGCAAAAAAGCAACAACAAAACCACCCACATAAATCGATCTAAACTGATGTAATAGCCTCGCTGGTTTGCCAAAATAACGAAATAAAATAAACTGATTATCTGTAATAAAATCTAGTTTTTCCCATAAGGGAGCAATTACAATTGGAACAACCAAAGCACCCAATATGCTTGGCCAAAAAACCCATAAACCCCAAAAACCTTTTTCTTCTAATATGCCTGTGATAACTTGTCCTTGCTCCACAGAAACATAATACATGAGTAGTGAAATACCACTTACAAACCATGTGACTTTTTGGCTTGTTTTGAAAATTCCCTTTCCAATATATTTACGCCGAAAAAAAATCATCGTTGCCAAAACAAGTAAATATAAAAAGAAAATAATCATTATTGAAAACCGATTTGTGCGTTAATTTAAGCTAATCCATTAAAACCAAAAAATCTCCTTGTAAATAAGGAGATTTTGATCTTCGGTTAGCGAAATATTGTTTAGTTTTTTAAATTAATGTTGAATATTAGACTAAATGGAATTTATTATATCTAAATACTCTATGTACGTTCAATCTTAAATGGATTTCACTGTACGAGGATAATTGATTGAATTTGATCTGAGGTTTCTGCTTCTTTTAATTTTTTCTCCAAATCCTTAGTTTCTTGATTATATAAAGCAACAACCTTATCTGAAATAGAATTTAATGTTTCTAACAAAGCAGTTGTTTCAGCCAAACTAGCATATGCGTTGATTTTAGAAATTAAGTCTTCATACACAATTAAGTACTTGTTAAACAAGATTTTCTTTTTTTGATGTTCATTTAAATTTGTGATGTTAGCTTTATTTTCTATAGCTTTTAAATAATTTGTTTTAACAGCTTTACTCAACTCGAAATTCTCTTTTGCAACTTTAAGATTATTCAAAAAAGTTGTTTTGTCGTATGTAGAGAACTTATAATTTGTTTTTTCAAAGATGACACTAACATTTAACCTTTCAGCATTATTTTCTTCATTTGTCAAAGCTCCCTCATATATAAAAAATGCCTCCGTAATTGCTTTTTGATATGGCTCGTAAAATTCTTTGTTTGTTTCAAAACATTTAAGAGCGTTATCAGAAGTTTCCTCATCCCAAGGTTTTTCGCAATTACATGAAACCTCATAATGATAATAATTAGAATAACTTTGCACTCTCACAGGTTGTTTTGGAATATTGTATTCTCCTACAATTGTTTTTATTTTGAATTCTGCTTTTAGTGTTTTAAAGTCGTTATTTAACATTTCATTTTGAGCCTTAATCTGATCATAAATAAAAATACTGCTCGTATTAAATTTTTCAATCATTTCAGATATTTTTTCTTTAGGATATTTCTCATTTACCAATAGATCAGATGCTGATTGATACCATTGTAGCGCTTTTTTGTAATCCTTTACTTCGAATGCCTTGTCTGCTTCTTCAATGATTTTATTGTATTCAATTGTAATCTTCCTTAATGCTTCTTTTTCTTTAATGGCTTGTTCTTCATCATAGATTCTTTTACTTTCTCCTGTTCTTTCAAAAACACCTTTAATATAAATTCCTTCAAGCGTTAAAGAGCCGTTTTCATTGTATTCTTTATATTCTCCATCAAGCTCTCCGTTCTTAAAATTTTTCTCATACTTAATAGTTTTACCATCTTCATAATATGAAATGATTCTACCATCTTTAACATCAAAATTTGTATAGCCAGGAGTGGAATATGTTTTAATATAATGAAGTTTACCATCTAAATAATTTTCTATCCATTTCCCAATAGGTGCATCATCTTTATATGTCCCCTGAAGTAAAATACCCCCGTATTGTGAATACCCCTTATAACTGCCATTCTTTACACCATAAGCATTAGTATAATACTCAGATTGAATCTTCGTATTATAATAATCCCAATATGTTTTAACGATTTTTTGTGAAAAAGCACAAAGTGTAAATGTTAAACTTGCGAGTAAAATTATAATTATTTTCATCTATTGAATTTTTAGCCAAATCTATTAATTTACTTATTTATCCATAATTGCATCTTATTGCATCTTCTCAATATCAGTCAAATCTCCTTTCCATACAGATGTTAAGAGCTGATTCAAACTCAACCGATTTGGTCTATGTTCTTTCAGAAAAAGTGCCTTTTATAAAAAGACTATAACAATTAAATATTTTTCCTCCGAAAAAGGCTTTTTAGAAGTACAGATAATATTTAAAAGATGTAAGAATAATCCGTATAGCGAATTGAATTATTTCTTAAGGGATTTTACAACCTTTAACAACTAAAAAATCCCCTTGGCAAGATGGGATTTCTTGTAAATAGATTAATTAATTGTATTAAAAATTTCTTACCGCTCTAACATGAAATTTGTTCACCATTCCCTGGTTATGATCTGATTCACCTCTTAACATATCAAAACTATACGGCCAAGTTGTACCAAAATTGTGATTGTAAACAGTGGATGTCCAATAATATGTCGATTCCAGTTTTACATTGCTTAAAATTAAATTCTTGTAAATCAACTTGAACTCTTCATTCGTTGGCAACCTCCAATCATCTTTTCCACCAGCACTATAACTTTCACAAATTGCTTTTGCTTCGTTCCAATCCAATTCTGTGCCTAAATCTTTAGAGCTTATAACTAGACCATGAGTCCCCTTATCATCTGATGAAAAAATAATTCCACCTTCTTTTGCAGTACCAATTAACAATTCAGCAGCAGTTGGTATATGTCCAGCTTTAGCACTTATAGAATAATAAATTGCATCATTTGATATTAACTCCCGATCTTCGTCTAAAATTAATCCTTCTGAAAAAAGTACTTTTGCTGAACCTTTTCCATTTTCCAAAATTGAACGAACTTTTTCCATTTCTCCAAATGAAAGTTTAAGAGACTCTTCTGTTATTAAGTTTTTTTGATCATTAAAAAACTGCAAGGAGACTTCTTCTAGGTCACAAGACTTACAAATTTTAATAGCCTCAATTTCAATACTTAATTTTGGATTATTATAATCATCAAATTCAATCGGACTTACGGAAGATTTAATTTTCAAATAACCTTCTAAATTCCCTCCAGTTTCGTCATTTAAGGCTTTCAATTCACGGTTTTCACCGCCACCACAACTGATTAAAACGCATAAAATCAGTGGTGCAATAAATAGTTTTTTCATAATTCAAATAGTTTTTGTAAATGTATGTAAAGGTTCTTTTCTCATTTATTGCATCTTGTTGCATCTTGATCATTTCGCACAATATTGTCTTAAACTTCTTTTATTTGTAGTATGCAAACTATTGAGCAATCCTTACATGACACTTTTTACATTCGAGAATTAAAAAAACGTCTCGAATCTGCATCAAAAATTGAAATCAAAGAATTTAGCGACTGCAAACAACTTTCTTTTGAATTTAATTCTAATGGGTTAGCTGTTTCTGCACATACGTTTGCGCGTTTTTTTGGTCTACTAAAAAATAGCCATCGCCCTTACACCTCAACATTGAATTTAATTTGCGAATATCTTGGATTTAATTCCTATAATGATTTTTGCATCACTATAAAAAGTGAAATTAATCAAGCATTATATGCTCCTCGCGATGTTTTTGAGACTGGTGAATATTCTTTAATAGCGTTAGAAATTGCCATTGCCAACAATGATTGGAACGGCATGAAGACAATCTTAGAATCTATTAACAAATCAAACTTTAACTATCAAGATTTAGTCATAACACTGGGCAACGCTGTTAGAATTCATCCTTTACAGAAGGAAATGTTATATGAACTGAATAAAATTGATAATGGAAGATGGTTATTTTATGAATGTTACGTTGACGAAGACGATCATAACAATTATTACTCAAACGCGCTTAAAAACTATTATAAAACATCTAAGACAAAACCTAATAATCAACTTTTCTTGGAATGCTTTCTGGCAACAAAAGCCATTTATGCGAATCAATCAACTGATTTAAACAACTTTAATTTAATAGGAATTAAAAATTTTCCGTTGAACGAATTGCATTTTCATGAAATTTCGAGACTTTTCGAACTTCAAATACTACTTGATTTTCAAAACAAAAATTTAAAAAAGACACTCATTTCACAGTTGGATAAAATTTGTGAAATCTCAATGAGTTATGTTCACTACGATGCCTGTTGGATTATTGCTCGTATTCTTAAAGCACTTTCATATTCTAGGATGTTAAAAAAGGCAATGGATTATTCGCCTTTCAACCTACTTGTTTTTAATTTGTTCAAACAATTAAACAATAAAATCGAATCGATTGGAGAATTAATTATTCAATTTGTAGGACATGCATATTTCTTAAAAAAGCAAAAGTCTGAACAACAATTTCCTCCTTTAAAAATCGGAGTGAAACACGACAATGAAACAAATTCTAGAATCTTAATAGAAGCTGCAACTGCAAGTTTGTATGCTAAGAATTCCGTTAAATCAATTTTAGATAATAACATATATTCCTTCGCAAAACAAACGGGGCAAACATGGGTGTTTGAATTATTAAACTGATTGTTATTGGCCATTACCCTATAAATCCGTGTCTTTTCCAGTAACCAATTGAAATGTTACCGGTAAATGATCGGAGAATTTAGTACGGAAATCATCATGCACATACGGGTTCAATTGATACGTTCCAGCAGGAACTAACTTCAAAATCTCCGCTTTTAAATCAACCACTTTAAACGAATTCTTTACCAAATCTTCCGTTGAATAACTCGAGTAAAAAACGTGGTCGTATGGTTCACCTTTAGCAGCATCGCCGTATTGCAATGAATTCGTTGAAACACAAGCTTCATTCAAACTTGTAATATGCTTCGTTTTGTAATCGACAAATTCTTTTTGATCGTAAATATTGCAATCACCCAAGACATATACGTCTTTGTTGGACTCTTTTAAACTTGTCATCCACGACATTAAATAATCCAATTCTGCTTTGCGTTCCACAACATCTGTTTTACCATCATCAGGATGCAAATGAACAGAAACCAAGGTAAAATTCGATTTCCCATGTACCGCTTTGAATGGAAATGCATAGGGAACACGATCAAATGTTGCATTAGCGACCAATGGCTGGGAAACGAATCCATGACAGCGAACCGTATCGGGAAGTACTTTTTCTTTTTTGTAAAACACAATCCACCACTCGCTTGCAGTTGTTGGCGTGTGATTTTTGGTTGGACCTGTATCTTCTGTCGACATCCAATAAGAAAATCCGCGTTTGGTCATTTCTGTTACAAAAGCACCACTTTCTTTATCGGCTTTGTAAGGCGTTCCATTCGGATAAAATCCGTCAACAGGCGCTGCAACCATTTCTTGTACAACAACAATATCATTGTTTTTCACGACGTCCGCCAAAATTGCATTTTCACGCGTTTGAAAATGTCCCAAAAATTGAATGTTGAACGAACAAATCTTCAAGGTATCTTGCGCGAATCCTTGAAAAAAACTGGTAACAAAAATAAAGAGTATGAGTTTTTTCATGCGCTTAATGCGTTACCCAAAGTGATGGATTCAAACATTGAACAGCTGTTCCAATTACTTGATGGATTTCGAAATGCGCAACAGATGTGGCACTTCCATCCTTCACCAACAAGGATCCTATGGATTGTTTTGTCGTGACTTTCGTTCCAGCTTTCACATATGTGTCTTGCAAATTACTGTAAACTGTACGGTAATTTCCATGTTTGATGATCACTACTTTTCCTGCACCAGGAATGTTCAATACACTCGTTACTTCACCTTCAAAAACTGCTCTAACTTGTGCGTTTTTTGGCGCACTGATATCGATACCATTGTTGTTCGTGAAAACATTGTCCAAGGTTGGATGTGGGTTTTTCCCAAATCCTTCTGTGATTGAGCCTTTATCAACTGGCCAAGGCAATTTTCCTTTGTTGCCTTCAAAACTTTTACTCAACGCAGCAGATTCCTTTGTTTCAGTAAATGCAACTTCTTTCTTTTCAGTAGTTGTAGTCGTCGTGGTCGTTCCACCAGCAGGTTTCGTACCTGAGCCACTCGTTGTCGTTGCAGTAGCACTTGCTTTTTTCTTCGCAGCAGCTTCATCTTTCACGCGTTTTGCTTCAGCAGCCGCAATTTCTTTTTGAATGGCTGCGTTAATTTTTTGCTTCAAGACTTCTTTTTTCTTCTCGTCTTCACGCAATTGAGCGAGCAACTTTGTTTCTTCCTGTTTGAACTTCTTGTAAACCTTTTCTTGCTTTTGCTTATCTTTTTCGATGGCTTCTTTTTCCTTCTTTTTCTCCATCAAGATTTGCATTTTGTACTGCTTTTCTTGTTCAATGGAAGAAATTTCTTTTTTGATTAATCCTTGGTGCTGACGAATAATCAAGAATTGTTTTTGCTGAATATCCGCTACTCGTTCCAGGTAATTTCCACGCTTGATGGCTTCATTGTAACTATTCGAAGCAAAAATAAACATCAGTCGACCAAAACGATTTCTGTGTTTATAAGCATAGATCAGCATCGCTTTGTATTGCTCTTTCAAGCGGCCTAACTTTTCTTGAAGATTTTTGATTTCACTGCCCTTTTCAATCACTTTCATTTCAGCGCCACGCACTTGATTGTCGAAGTTGTTCACCAATTCTTCACGAAACTTAATTTGATTATCAATCAAGCGCAACTCATTCAAAGAAGTTTCAGTGTTCTTTTTCGATTTATCTAAAAGTGATTTCGTGTTGTTGATTTTCTTCTCTAAGCGCGATTGTTCCGTTTTCAATTTTTCGCTCGCTGCTTGACCAAACACACATGTGCTTGACAAAAAACCAACAATTAAAACAAGTTTACTTACACATTTCATAACCTTCCGGAATTACGAGAAACAATGGTTGCGGTTGATTGATTTCTGCTTTGTCGTAGCTTAATTCTATGCGCATCACGTTCTTTGGTGAGGTAATAACGATGAGTACTTCTTTCGGTACATTGTAATTTTCGACCATTTCACGCGAAGAATAATCGACTTGAATAGTTGTTCCATCTTCAGGACTTTCAATGTTCATGGCTTTCAATCCATGACCATCATTGGTCAAATAGTATTTTATGATGATATCATCTTTATCATCCTGACGATCTGCTCGCTCAGGACGATCGCCGCGTCTTGCAGCTTTCTTTTTATGCGAAGAAATAATATAGTTGTACGGATCGTGAATTTGGAAATACTTTTGAGTCGTGTCGTAATCTAATGGCATTCCCAATACCAATTCTTCCAAGTTGCGGTAATTAAAATCGATTCCAAAATTATCCTTGATATAACCCAAACTTTGAATGATGTAGCATTTGTCCTTCTTATTGACAATCTTTACAGTGTCTTGCGTAATAATTGAATTAACGATAGGAATTTTTGCATACGTAATCAAGGTGTTGATTGCGCTATCTTTAACCATTCGAATCGACGTTTTGAAATTGATATTGCGCGTCGTATCTGAGAAATTCGTTGAAATCTTCGTGTAGAAAAAATCAGGTTTACGGTGTGACAAACTATCCATGACCTCCATCAACTCTACCGTTTTTTTACGCGGTAATTTTTCCTGTTGTGTATCTGTTAATTGCTTCGCGCACGAAAACAAAAAGAGCATTGACA
>JBDLVK010000082.1:0-7665 GCA_039804825.1 Bacteroidota bacterium | reverse complement strand
GAACTCAATTAGTCAAGAAACTCCTTCAAAAAAAGGAAGTACATCTCTTGGAAGCGATTTATTCTACTTCTGGAAACGAACGTTATTTTTCACCAAATGTAATGGTTGAATTCAATGAAGGAATGTACATTGATCAAGCGAAAAAGATTCTAAAAAATCAACAGATTAGTAATTACACGCTTTATTTCAATGAGAACCATCAACTCATTGGAGACCTTATCTTCGAACCCGAAGAAATGTTGTCGTATAAATTCCTAATCATTGCCAATCGATTATCGGAGCACAAATCTGTTCACAAAATTATCACTTCGGACATTCAACATGCGCTGCCGGATTGAGAAAGCGATTATCTGAACTGTAATCTTAAACCCTTAAACATGAACAAGACCATTCGTAAAATTATTTGGAGCATTACAACTGCATTTTTATTGTTTGGTTTACTACCCTACAAGTTGCCAAAATTTTCAAGGAATGAGGACAATGAAATTGTAATTTATAGCCCAGAATGTAGGTGTTGTACAGAATTTTACGTTGATGAAGGTGTCTTAGAAATACCTGATAAATTTAAAAAATCACTTCCCAAAAAGGTGTTTGAAATAACATTGGAGAAAGGACATGAAATAAATAAATTAAACTGGTTTTTATTAAAAGCAGGAAATCGATTTATTGTTTCAGCGACCGTAATTGGCGTCGATTCTATAGGTGTAAATCCAAATATTCCCTGCAATGCAAAAGCGATTGTAAGAATCAATGATTGGGCTCCAAGGAGATATGTAGTGAATATACTTTCGTTTGATCCAAAATGGCTATTTCCATAATTAGTCACTGGATTGATTTTACTATTGATGTCGATAATTGTACTATTTTGGAAGAAAAAATGACAGTCGGCAGACAAAAATAGCGCGAATTGAAAAATTAACGAAATGACAGAACTAGAACATTACATACAATCGTACTTTGGCGTGGTGAACGATGAAGATCTGCAACTTATCAGTTCTCTTTTCAAATTGACGACCATTAAAAAAGGCGATTATTTAGTGAAGTCAGAACGACGCTGCGATAAAATGTGTTTTGTTGAATCGGGACTTTTGCGGGTGTTTGTAACAACAGAAGAGAAGGAAGTGACACAATGGATTTCAAGCAAAGGCTACTTTGCAACGGATTTATCAAGTTTTGTGTTTGAAGTGCCTTCGCGTTGGAACATTCAAGCTTTGGTCGATACGCAAGTGCACATGATCACCGTTGAGGATTATAAAAAAATCGGAAAGCTTGTACCAACTTGGAATGTATTGGAAAAGCTCTTCATTGTCCGCTGTTTTGCAATGCTTGAAGACCGGATTTTTAGTCATTTATCAATGTCAGCCGAAGAACGCTATACCTTCTTTTTCGAAAACAACAAAGAATTATTCAATCAAGTTCCTTTGCAATACATTGCTTCCATGCTCGGAATGACGCCTGAAACCTTCAGTAGAATTCGGAAAAAACAATTAGGCTGATTTCTTGATATTTGTCAAGAGCAGATTCAGTCTTCTGTTAGACCTTTGTTTTATCATAAAAATTAAATGAAGAGCAATGGCAAAGGAAATTAAAACCGAAATTCAAATCGCAGCAAGTCCCGAAAAAGTTTGGGCAATCTTAACTGATTTTGAAGCGTATCCAACTTGGAATCCATTTATTAAATCCCTCACAGGTGAGGTGAAAGTTGGAAAAACAATTACGGCACGAATAGAACCACTAAAAGCCAAAGGAATGACCTTTAAACCGAAAGTGCTTGCATTCGAAGTAAATAAGGAGTTCCGCTGGTTAGGTCATTTATTGATTCCAGGTCTTTTTGATGGTGAACATCGTTTTCAATTAATCGACAATGGAAATGGAACAACCACCTTTATTCAAAGCGAAAAATTCAAAGGCATTTTAGTTCCCATGTTCAAAAAAATGTTGGATTTCAACACGGTCAATGGTTTCAATGAAATGAATCAAAAGTTGAAAGAAATAGTGGAAGGGAAGTGAATTTGCTCTACTGTGGTAATCACTCCAACACATAATTCCCCTCTTTATCATAGCTCAAATCCGTGTACTTAATAGCTTGAACGATTTTCCCAGTTTGATCGATGAGTCCGAGTTTGCCGTTCAATTCAACCACCGCACGATTGTTTCGAAACGCACGAACTTTATCAAATTGAGCGGGGAGAATTAGTTTTCCTTGTGCATTCACCAAACCATATTTATTTTCCTTCTGGTAGAAGGACAAACCATTTTCTTGTTGCATCAATTTTCCGAATGAATGTTGGTAGGTTTTCTTTGTTTTCAAATCATAAATAAAATGTTCGTCTTGATTGTTTCCACAATGAATCAGTGAATCGTACCAGTTCACATAACTGAAGTTTGGTTCCAGAATTACGGTACCTGAGTGATCCACCAGGCCTTGTTTTCCGTCTTTGGTAACATCAATAAACGTGCGTTGCAACTGACCAATTCGGTCGTAAATAATCGGACAAATAACTTCTCCTGAACGGTTAATTAATCCCCATTTATTGTCTTTTCTTACCTGAGTAATTTCAGTGTAAAATTGGCCGATTTCCCAGTAAATAGGTTCCAGCAGTTGTTTCCCGGTTGAATCAATCAAACCCGAACACAGCATTTTACCATTTGGAACAGTCACAAAGCGCGTGTACACAATGTAATCGTCGCGTCGATAATCGATTGTCTCCGCTTCTAAAGCACATGGAACGAGCAGTTTTCCTTGTAAATTCAAAAATCCTTTGCGGTTGTTACGATCTTGCAGTATAAATCCATGGTCTTGAGGTAAGATGGCTGTGTAAATTGCTGGAGTTATTTCTTCCAATTGTCGTGAAAGAAGTCCTTGGTAGAGCGTATCATGCTCATTTTGCGCATAAATCATTAAATTTCCGTAAGGTGCGTCAAAGATGTATTGGTAATTATTGCAATTCAGATAGTTTCCATAGTTATCAATAAAAACAACGGAGCCTTTTGAAATCAAAGCGTACAAGGTTTTGCTAATCCGTTTTATCGGAATATCAGATCCATCCAAGGTCAACTTAAACGTACTGTCGTAAATGGCAAAGCGTTTATGTGAATCAGGTATTGTTCCTAGTCGATTTAATGAATGCGCTTGCGTGAAAGGAGTTTGCTCGAATAAGCGTTGGAAGCGTTCCACCAAGTATTCTCCTTCTTTGTAATTGATTGAAATGTGGTCCAATGGAATGGCAATTTCTCCCAAGGTATCGAGAATTCCAAAAACATATACGCCTTCTTCTGGCATTTCAGAACGTCGAGGAGGAATAACCTTTCGATAAATCAAATAACCATTTCCGTATAACTCTTTCGTTGTCTGATTAAAGCGATCAAATCCTGGGTTTCGTGGCATGTTCAGGCGTTCTTTGTGAGAGATTCTTTTACAGGAATCGGGTGGAAGCAACTTCAAAATAGTTAGGTCGTGGACGCCATAATTTGCTACAATTTCCCCTTTTTGATTACGTATGAGGTAGCCATTTGGACGATTCATCATCATTGCATCATGGAACGAAGAACCACCGCGCGGATGAATTGCATCTTCCATTGCGCCATATTGTAATGACTGCGTATAATAATCGACTTCAATGATTTGCAGACTATCGTAGAACGGAAAATAGTAAATGGGAAGTGAGATTTCATTAAAAATTAATGACCGTTGTCCAGAATTAAATTCTTGAGAGAAACAACTAAGCGAAACGAAAAGAAAGCAAAAAATAGTTTTCATGAGAGGGAATACAGGTTGGACTAGGATTGGTTCATTTTAGAGACTAGTAATTAGAAGAATTGAACCATTTAACCTTTTTAACTTTTGAACCCCTTTTATCCACCCCACTTTTTGGTATGCCAATTCCTGCTTGTATTTAAACCGGGTGATTGGCAGAACAGTGACGATCCGATGATTCATTTTATTCGAAGGAATTAAAGTGAGTAGCAACCATTGTTAAACGTCAAAAGCCTTAGTTCAACCTGGTGTATATGGCATCGATATTGACCATTGCCCAGTAACAATGATGATGGAATCTTTGAGCGTTTTGTAAGTGAATTGTTCATCGTTTTTTTGAATGGACGGTTTAAGTTCTTGAAGTTGGTTTTGACGATATAGTAAAAGTCATTATCTTTAAAGAGCCAAACCTAAGATTAGCGGGAATAATAGTTTGTTTATGCGTATTCTTTTCATCTTATTTAATCTATTTGTTTTTACATCGTGCCGTGCAAGATTGGTATCTGATACACAAGTGATTGAACATGTGGATATTGTAAATACGCATGCCGATTCAGTAACTAATTTAAGGAATGCAATCGCGAAATTCAATGAAGTGCAAGATAGTCATATTGGATATGCAGGGACGCCGAGTGAGCAATACGCAAATTATGAGGCATTATTGAAAATTGCAACCGATAAAGAACTAATTAAGCTGTCCAAGGATACGAATTATGTTGTTGCAACTTATGCTACTTTTGGATTGATTGAACGGAAGCATCCATTTTTTTTAGATGTATTTAGATTGTTTATGAAAAATGATCAATATGTGAAAGTAATGTCTGGTTGTTCTGCAGGTGAAGATTTCGTTTCCAATCAACTCTATTTCAATTATTATAATAAAGAGAAATATGAAAATTATGAAGACAATGAACATCTTCAAAATGATAAGACGCTTCTTAGACTAGATAGTATGATTCTCGCATCAAACAACCCAGCGTGGGAATATGAAAAACAAATGTATGAAAACAGAATTTATGAGAATGACTATTTATCATTGATAGAGAGACAGGCATTTGAAAAAGATAACATTTATGCTATTGAATATTTATTTAAAAATAATTCAAGTCAATACAAGGATCGAATTATAAGCAAATTAAAGCAATATCTTAAAAAAGATCAGATCGCACCGATTTACTATGATATCGTTTATATAATTTTGCTTTCTTACCACTCGGATGAGTTAAATCTTCTCCTTGAAAATGAACTTCTGGATATTCAAAAAGAATATGGAGAGGATAAAATGCATGAATATAAGAATATGTTACTGAAAAAATGAAAGATTCATTAGCCTAAAACAACTAATCTCATGAAATATATAAAAACAATCGTAGTAGTATTTTTTGTCATTTTCTTGAATGTAATGGATAGTAATGCCTGCGATTGCAAATCAAAAACAATCGACGAATCAATTCTTAGTTCGGATCTAATTGTCTTTGGAAAAGTAATCAAGAAAGAAATGAGCTATTATGTGCTTAGTAAGCAGCAAAAAGATTCCATTGAGCAAGCCACATCGCGCAAGCTCTTTAACGATACCATTACGTATTTCGAATATACCATCAAGGTGAAACGTTCATTCAAATCGTCAACAAGCGTTAATCAAATTGTGATTAGATCTGGTGCTAGAAATTCAAATTGTGATTTTCATTTTGAAGAAAATAAGAAATATGTAATTTATGCCTATTCGAAATCTTTGTTTGAAGACTTTTTCTATCCTAGAACAAGCAATTTAAATACTTTTTACACGTCACAATGCACACGAACAACGTGCGAAATTCGGAGTGAAAAGAATCTATTGAAAGGCCAAAATCTTTAAAATGAAAACTTATTATAAACAATGATTAAATAGAAATGAATTAACTAAAATCATTGAACGTTATTATCACAATCCATATTTATCATCTCAGTATTATTTGTTACGCTCAAAAGTGGTAGAGTATATGCTCAAGCGCAAAAAGTTACCTCAAACAGAGCAAAAGCAATTTATGTTACTCGAATTTGGATTCAATTCAAGTGTTTCATTATGGACTAGCGATGAAATTTAAACAGGTGAACAATTTCAAACGATATGAAAATTAGTAAAAAATGAGGGATATTCTCATACGTCTAGCAACCTATACGTTAAAAAGTTCTTAAACTTCTGTCCTCAGATATGTTTTCATCTATCTTCACTCCACAAAATTAAAGAATGCGTAAACTCATCAACTTACTTTCTATTCTGTTCGCTTGCATCCAAAGTTTTATAGTTCAAGCACAAGAATCGCCCATTCAGTGGAAGAGTAACACGTTTAATCTGAATGTCGATACAACCGCCTATAATAAGTCAATTGGAAAAGGATTTTCAACGAGTTATTATCCTTACTCTACTAATGTAAGTTATACGTTTACGAATGTTGGTGAGCATGTCACCTTTCTCGATACAACCGCATTTTACAAACAATACCTAACAAAGCCTGGCGAATCAAATCAGATTGAATTAAACTCAATACAAGTGTTTAATTATTACACTGCCTTCCGAAAACTGCATGATACAACGATGCATGTGTATTTGCCTTTTTATTACGAAGGGAAGATTTACCGCGAAAAACTAGGTTGCGAATTAACCTTTGGAAAAAGTAAATTGATCAAATACGATAGCTTATTCATTGATGCAACAGAGCGTGTGGAGAATTTTTTACGTTCGGATACCATTTCAGAATATCCTTCACTTCGTCTGACGTATTATTTTACGATTAAAAACACAACGAAGAAACCGATTTTGTGTACCAAAGATTTTGTAGCTTGGAATGATTCCCAGGCCTTGAGGAATAACAATGGCTATGTGGAAATTTTACCTGGTCAATCCTATAAGATTCCGGTACAATTGAACATGGATCGCAAGTATCGCTTTCAAAGTGCAGGTAAAATTGAAGTGCTCGCAGATGGAATTCGTGAAGAATTTCAATGTGAAATCCGATCGAAATATGAAGCAAAGAGAAATTAGTTAAAGTATACTAGAATGAACATTCAAGAAAATATTCAAGCGTACATTTCAATTCAAACAGAGCAAAAACGATTAGATATGCAAGCTTTGCACGAACAAATTATGTCATTGCTTCCTGCGAGTAAATTATGGTTTGAAGATGGAAGAAATGCGGAAGGGAAAGTAATCAGCAATCCAAACATTGGATATGGTTCCTATACGATTCAATACGCGAACGGTAAAACCCGCGAATTTTTTCAAGTTGGATTAAGTGCAAACACAACAGGTATTTCCATTTATTTGATTGGAATTCCGGATAAAAAAGCTTTAACTGAAAAATTTAAGTCAAGAATAGGAAAAGCCTCTATAACAGGTTATTGCATAAAATTTAAACAATTGAAAGATTTAAATCTAGAAGTGTTGAAGGAAGCGATACTTTTTACAGTAAATGCTTCTGGAAATTAGGAGAAAAACATGATTCTTTGTACATCAATTTTTGTAAAAAGAAGATAGATGTTCAAGAATTGCATTAAAAATTGATACCTTTTCACCATCCATTACTCATAGCTTCATGCGGATTTTAATTTTTCTTCTAGTTTTTACGAATGTCTGTTTTGGACAAGTTTCGTCACGTCAATCCAAACCAATTTTCCCAGGACCGATTGATTCCTTGATTCTTGGTGAATGGGAATTGAAGGAAATGATCACTTCGGCAATGTTTGTATCCGAAACGATGCCCAAAATCCGTGAGAAAAATAACAATGATTCCCGCATTAAAATCACTGCTGACAGCCTTGTGATTCCACAAGCTGAGCGCTATTACAAACGATATGAAGGTTACAATTATCAGTTGAAAGGAACAGAACTAGAATTGTATTTTGGACTTAAGAAAAACCGCAAAAAAGTC
>JBDLVK010000081.1:0-12664 GCA_039804825.1 Bacteroidota bacterium | reverse complement strand
GAAGGCTCTAAATGCTTCAATTCTTTCGAAATTCGTTTGAGTAAAGTTGTTTTCCCTGAACCGCTACCGCCGCAAATACCTATAATCATTTCTTGATAAATTCAAATTTTACACCTCCAGCTTTCCCTAATTGCTTTCTGTCAAAAAAGAGACGACCTTCCGCCAAAGATACTGCAAAAAGTTCTTTTTTCTCTTCAATAATTATTCGACTTGGATTTGCATGTAAATCGGCATTAAAGCTTTGTTGAATTGGTTTTAGGTTCGTTGCAAATGGAAGGAGTACAACACTATTCCCGATTTTACAACCGATTCCCTCGTTTAACACAAGTGTTCCAACCGCCATTAAATCTTTTGTTTTTTCAGGAGCCAGCGTTGCAGAGTTCAATAAAACCCATTTTCCAGCTGTTAATTCCATCAATTTTGCAGTTCGAGCCGCTGCATCTGTTTGCACGCCAGTTAAATAATACGTGTTTTTATGAAAATGCAATTGCGCCGTTTCGCGGTTATCTTTCGCGTCTTCTTGCAAGTACAATTGTCCGTGAGAACCAAATGCCACTTCTTCTGTAAGGTCAAATTTATCTGTTGGAGCTTCAATGAATTTAGCTTCTGTCATGACCCCTTTCGAAGTGAAATTCATTACTGACCAACCATTTTTCTTGTTTTGAAAATCACGTGCAGCAAACACAATTTGATCATCCGTGAAACCAATGTATTTCCACATTCCATAATTTCCTTCTTTCAAACTCAATTCACTTACTTCACCTAAAATTGCACTATATGGAAGCATGTTATGATGCGTGATGAATGTTGCAATCTCAACAAATTTTTTCGCTTTAACATCGTGGTAACGGAAAATATGAACCAAGGCTTTATCCGTCGTTACAATGTCCATCAATTCCAATTGCAAAGGATCAAATGCGCCCAATTTTTTAATAACTGATGTCAGAGAAACGGAAGTTGATTTTATGTTACCATTCGAGTTCAATTGGTGAAAAATCGTTTTTCCTTCTTGCAATTGTAGATTGTCCATGAAATAGACATAGCGCGCATTTTCACTGGAAATGTAATAGAAATCCTTGTCGTCTGGATTAAATCCTTGCTGCCAAATACTTGTGGTAGCATTCCCCGCAAGTGTCAAATTGATTTTTTTGGAATTTCCCAAAGGGTCTTTGCTCAACAGCATTGCTCCCATGCCTTTCCATTCAATTATTGAATAAAATGGATATTGCTCTGCAGGCATTTCAAATTGCTGACCAAAACTTGTAATCCCAAGAATTAGCGAAAAAAGAAGAAGTGTTTTTTTCATGAGTTTTCGTATTTTGTGCTACTCTTAGCAAAGATTGGGCTAAAAATTATTTTTTGGAAGGTTAACGGAATTCTTTTTTCACTGATTTACCAACACCTTGAAATAATCCAACCGAATTGCTTGCTATAACGTCTTACAAATGATATGTTAAAATTAGAACTATGAAAAAAAGACTACTTCTCCTATCAACAATTTTAACTGCTTTTTTGGGCAATTCGATCGCTCAAACGAGTAATGTTGGAAATCCTTTAACCTACAACGGAAAGATTCAAAAAACAAAAACGTTTTATGCAACTCCAGCAATTGACATCGAAAATGAACTCGCTACTCAACTGTTGAGTGGAGAAAAAATGATGCGCTTTGGTAAAGAATTTGCGGTTGATTTAAATGTAGTTGAATTGGCTTCAAAGACTACTTTACCTTCTGGTGATGTGGTGTATCAATATGGAATTGAATGTCCAAATGCGATTTCAGTCAACTTAGTTTTTGATAAATTTTACTTGCCAGCTGGAGCGAAATTGTTCATTACGGATGCAAATTCGAACGAATTCATTGGTGCATACACATCCTTCAACAACAATCAAAATAAGATGTTGGGAACAGAAATTCTGTATACATCAAAAGTAATTGTGGAATTGGTTGAACCTAAAAATGCGGTTGGAACGAGTCAATTAGCACTTGGAACAATTGTGTCTGGATTTAGAAATCTGGATGAAATGATGAAAGCCTTGAATGATTCAGGAAGTTGCCATTACGATGCCAATTGTCCGCAAGGCGCTGCTTGGGTGAACCAAAAAAATTCTGTTGCCATGATGGTGAATGGTGGTGGATTTTGTACTGGAGCTTTGGTAAACAATACAACTGGAACCATTATTCCTTATTTCCTTTCTGCGAACCATTGTGGTACAAATCCAGGTGGTTGGGTGTTCCGTTTCAGATGGGAATCACCCGTTGGACAAACTGTTTGTGGTACAGGAGGAAATTCAGTGAATGGTCCTGAAACAATGAATGTGAATGGTGGAACATTGCGTGCTTCGTGGGCAGGTTCGGATTTCACCTTAACAGAATTGAACACTGCTCCGAATCCAGCTTGGGGAATTTACTACAGCGGTTGGGATAATTCTGGAGCTGCAGTTTCTTCAGCAGTTGGAATTCATCATCCTTCTGGAGATATCAAAAAGATTTCCTTTGAAAACAATGCTTTGACTTCGAGTTCTTGGTCGGGAACAGCTGCAAATAGTCACTGGCATGTTCCAGGTTGGGATTTAGGCGTAACGGAGCCAGGTTCTTCAGGTTCTCCATTGTTCGATCAAAATCACCGCGTAATTGGTCAATTACATGGTGGAGCATCAGCTTGTGGTGGTTCAGATTTATCCGATGAGTACGGTAAATTCTCAGTTTCTTGGACAGGAAATGCAACAAATTCAACGCGTTTAAGTAACTGGTTGGACCCGTCAAATACAGGTGCAACTGCAATCGAAGGAGTTGATCCTGCAGGTCCAGCAGCTGCGTTGGATGCGGCAATCAATAACCCACAAGGAGTTTCTGGAACCTATTGTACAGCAACAGTTACACCGCAAGTAACAATCATGAATTCTGGCACTGACGTCTTAACTTCTGCAACAATTAGTTACGGTTACGATGGTGTGTTGAATCAAACATATCCTTGGACTGGTTCATTGGCACAATTTGGTTCTGTAACAATTACACTTCCTGCTGCTACTTTGGCTGGAGGAAATCATACTTTCGATGCGCAAGTCATTAACCCAAACGGTTCAACTGATCAAAATTTAGCAAACAATACAATTTCATCTTCTTTCACAACAGTAGTGAATGGACAAACCGTTGCCTTGAATTTAAACATCGATTGTTGGGGTTCTGAAACGTCTTGGGAATTGTTAGATGCTGGAAATGCTGTGTTGTATTCGGGAAATGGATATTCTGATGCAAGTGCAATGTTGGTTCAACAAGATTTCTGTTTGGACTATGGATGTTATACCTTTAAATTAATGGATGCGTACGGTGACGGAATGTCTGGATGCGCTGGAGGAAATGGAAGTTACACGATTACACGCAATGGTGTTGTTTTGGCTGAATTACTTCAAGCAGATGCAAACTTTGGCGCAGAAATCAGTAAAAACTTCTGTTTAATTAACGATGCTGGTCTAGCTGAAAGTACCTTGGCTTCTCGTGTAAATGTGTTCCCAAATCCAGCAGATGATCAATTAGCAATTGCTTCAACTGGAATTGAAGTTCAGAAAGTTGAATTGATGAACATTGCAGGTCAAATCATTAAAACAACTATTGCAAACGATATGGTTGTAACAATGAATGTTGCTGATGTTGCTTCAGGTGTTTATTTGGTTAGGATCTATACTGCTCAAGGTTCTACAACAAAACAAGTTGTGATTAAATAAGCGACTGAGATTATAAAACTAAAAAATCCCTTCTTGAAAAGACAAGAAGGGATTTTTTATGCTTTTATCGTGCCTTAGTATTTCACAAATACATTCTTCGGCTCAGTAAAGAAACGCAAGGCTTCCCAACCACCTTCACGACCAACGCCAGATGCTTTTACGCCGCCAAATGGTGTTCTTAAATCGCGTACTAACCAAGAGTTGATCCATACAATGCCCGATTGAATTTTATCTGCCATGCGGTGCGCACGTTTTAAATCGCTTGTCCACAAAGTTGCAGCCAAACCATATTGCGTCGAATTGGCCATCATCAATACTTCTTCTTCTGTATCGAAAGGTGTAATCGTAACAACTGGTCCAAAAATTTCTTCTTGGTTTGTGCGGCAATCAAAGGCTAAACCTTCAATGACTGTTGGACGCAAATAATAACCGTCTTTGTATTCTCCTTCTAACAATACACGTTCTCCACCTGTTAAAACTGTTCCGCCTTCTTCTTTCGCTAATTCAACGTAAGACAACACTTTTTCCATGTGCGGTTTAGAAACAACTGCTCCTAAAATTGCCTTTGGATCTGTTGGATTTGAAACGGTAGTTTTTGCCACTTTCGCCACAAATGCTTCTTTGAACTTGTCGTAAATTGGTCGCTCAACAAAAATGCGCGAGCCACACAAACAAATCTGACCTTGATTGGCAAACGAAGAACGCAAGGTTGTACTCAACATGTCGTCGAAATCACAATCTGCAAAAATGATATTTGGGTTTTTTCCGCCTAATTCTAATGAAAGTTTTTTGAACATTGGAGCAGCTGTACGTGCAATGTATTCTCCTGTTTTTGTTCCTCCCGTAAATGAAATGGCTTTGATTTTTGGATGTTTCACGATTGCATCTCCAACGCTTCCTCCAAGTCCGTGTAAAATATTCAAAACGCCATCAGGCATTCCAGCTTCTTTGGCTACTTTTCCCAACAAATAAGCAGTGTAAGGTGTTACTTCAGATGGTTTTGCGACCACACAGTTTCCTGCAGCCAAGGCAGGTGCAATTTTCCATGAAAATAGGTACAACGGTAAGTTCCAAGGAGAAATACAGCCAACAATTCCAATCGGTTTGCGCATTGTGTAATTCACGCCAAGACCTTCCATGTAATGACTTTCAGAGGCGAAATGTGTAATTGCTGTAGCGAAAAAATGGAAATTTGAAACCGCACGAGGAATATCAACATGTGCAGCCAAGGTCAATGGTTTTCCATTATCACGTGATTCTGCAGCAACAAATTCATCCATGCGGTTTTGAATTCCTTCAGACAAGCGCACCATGATTGCACTACGTTCTTCAATCGACATACACGACCAAATTGGAAAGGCTTTTTCAGCGGCTTTTACTGCTAATTCAACATCGCGTTCATCTGAATTGGCAATTAAACTGTAGACTTTTCCTGTTGCTGGTTCAAAGTTATCGATGTAATCACCGCTTATTGGTTCCACATACGATCCGTCAATGAAGTTGAGTAATTTTTCCATGTTCTATTTTTCGTTCAACGAAATTACGTTGATTTTTGCTAAAAATGTTGTTATTGGTCTTCTAAAAAGTGTAATGATTGTTACACCAATTGCCACACCTGCTGTATTTGCTAAGAAATCGTAAAAGGAAGTTTCGCGGCGCACAAAGCCTTGAAGAAATTCAATCAATATTCCGTAAAGCACAATTCCGATTAATGAAAATACCAATTCCTTTTTCCAACGGTTGAACAACAAGCAAACGTTCATTGAAAACGTTCCATAGGCGATAAAATGTCCAACTTTATCATTGGTTGGTAGTTCAACGCCCGATTTCGGTGGAAGTAAGCTTAATACTGCAATTCCAATGAAAATAATGATTGCTGATAGAAGGAGCAAAAGACGTTTTTCCATTTTTAATTCGTGGTTTTCCCTTTTTCGATAGCTGGAATTCCTTCAGTTAACCATTTTGGCGCTGGTTGTCCTTGCAAGTAATAATCAAAGAATTGACGCATGCGAATACTTAAATCGAAACGATTGGCATTTTGCATCAAGTTGTGATCATCACCATTGTAATTCAACATCCAACATGGCTTTCCAAGACGTTTCATACCTGTAAACAATTCAATTCCTTGGTACCACGGAACGGCTCCATCTTGATCGTTGCTCATAATCAACAAAGGCGTTTGAACCTTCGGTAAGTGGAAGATTGGCGAATTTTCAGTGTACAATTCGGGTGCTTCCCAAATGGTTTTTCCTATTCTACTTTGTGTGTGCTCGTATTGAAATTGACGGTTCACACCACTTCCCCAACGGATTCCGCCATACGCAGAAAACATGTTTGAAACCGGAGCACCCGCCATTGCTGCTTTGTAGCGCGTCGTCATGGTGATTAATTGTGCTGTTTGGTAACCGCCCCAACTTTGTCCTTGCAAGCCCATGCGCGTTGAATCGATGTTTTTGTACAATTTCAACACATGATCAGTTCCACTCATGATGCAATCGTAAGCTGCTTTTGCTGGATGTCCAACATGTTTGTAACGAATGTCTGGAATGAAAACACAGTAACCAGCTGATGCGTATTCAGTTGGATAAATAATGGAAGCCGTTGGTTTTGGCGCTGAATAATTGTACAATTCATCCGAATTCAATTCATAGTAATAAACAATCAGCGGATACGATTTCGTTGCGTCAAAATTCTCTGGTTTGTACAACAACCCTTGCAATGGAATTCCTTCGTAGCTTTTCCAATTCACCAATTCAACTGTTGCCCAATTCAAGGAATCTTGCTGTGGGTTAGTGTGCGTCAATGTTTTTTCTGTTTGGAAGAAATCTTGTGTAATGCGAATTTCAGGATATTCAGACACTGAACTCATTCTGAAAATGGTTGTTTTTGTGTTTTTCGAACGACTCAAGTAAAGCAACTTGTGATTTGTGTCGTAGTTTTTTACCAAATCAATGTGATCGCCATGATTCACAAGTGTATAAATCAATGCGCCTTTTGTTTTTTCATTGAATCCTTTGACATAGACGTTTTCAAAATCAACATAAACACTGTCGTTTGACCACAAATTCAATTCCAAGCGAATTTTTCCGTCTTCACCTTCACGGTTGGTTAAACAACGCATTTTTTTATCAGCAATTGAATACGCCCAAATATCGTATTGCGATTGAATGATTAAGTCTTTTTCTTCTGGAGAAAATCCTTTTGCTCCAAATGGAGAGGCTAACATCGGCATTCCGTTCACATCTTCTTGCCAGTTCACTTTTTTGGTGTCACAAGTAATGCAAGAAGTTGTTTTAGCTGTTAAATCCATCAAATAGAATTGAGCTGCAGTTGCATCGAAGTAAGAATAGTAATTTCCACTTGGCGACAATTCTCCGTTGTATCCAACCGCTTTTTTAATCAACTCAACTGAACCATCCATCAAGGAAACACGGTAATGATCTTCCAGATTCGGCACTTCCCATTGATTCGCCATCACGTATTGTTCATCCGATGAAGCAAATAGGTAATTACCTAAAATATTTTCCGGTAAACGAACAGAAAGCGTATCATTCGACATTTTCAAATGTGATGAATTCGCCAAATTGAAAACGTATAAATCTGTTTTTTTCAAATCGCGTTTCAGTTCAACCAATTGCTGTGATTGCAAGCGTTTATCTTGGTAATGCCAGATATCCACTTTTGCTTTTTCAGATTCTAACAAAGAATCTTTTTTCTCAGGTTGTAAGCGTTCAGCAACTCCGTAGAATAGAAAACGTCCGTCTTCACTGAAACTAGGCTTTCTGTTTTCGGAAACGGCATCTTCGCTTGGTAAAACTGTGGAATTTGTATCGGTTAATTGGCGCAAGGAATTGGTCCATAAATCCAACAAGTTTAATTGGTAATTTTTCACTTTTGCTGTATCAGAACTTGTCAAAAAAGCCATGTAGCGATCGTTGTGATCAAAGGAAAGTTGTTTGATGGAAGTCACTTTTGGATGAATTGGACTCGGTTTACCTGTTGCTAAGTCAACAATCACCAACTGAAAGGAATCCGCTTTTTCTTTTTTGTGTTCGACCATTGCTAAATAATTTCCTTTAACAGAAACCGCATGATCAGTGACGTCTTTGAATTGATAAATCTTTTCTGTTGTAGGATTTAGAAGTGTTAGCAATTTCCCATCGGATTTATATGCTGGTTTTTCTTCCTCTTTCTTGCTTTTCTTCTTCTTTTTAGAAGTCGATTTTTTCTTTTTAGTTTCTTTTTCGCTTGCTGTTGATGTGGTTTTGAATTCATTTTCATCCACCACATAACTCAACCAATCATTGTCTTCAAACACTGAAAATGACTTCAATAATGGAATTTTAATGACGCTGTCTTTTTCAAACACATAAATTCCCAGCGTGTCTTTAGGCCATTTTTTCTTATCGATTTTGTTCAATTCACAATTGCGCAATGTGTCAAATCCTGGGGTGATTTTAAAAACAAGGAACGAATTGTTGGTTCCAAATTTTGCTTCTTTACCGCGCGGAAACGAGTCAGTTTTTGTTGTAGTGGTATTGTAAATATACAAATAGCCATCGCCACGGTGCGGATTGATTTCATAACTGATGTAATTTCCATCATTCGAACTAATTTGTGCTTCAGCTTTGCGCCAATCGTTGTAAACCGTATGATCAATGACTTTTTTTTGACCGAAAACGGACATAGAAATGAAAAGAAGGCAAAGAATAGAAAGAATTTTCATGTTTAAATCGTAATGATGAAGCTGTAAAAATACGAAATTGAATGTTGAATTGAAATAGACCTATTTGCTGGCAAGATTTCCAATTGCAAAATTCAATAATATAAATTTGCGATACTAGAAACAACAAATTGGTATATTAAAACCGAGTGTCTAAACAAAAAGCTCTGAGGCGATAAAATCTGCTTTCAATCGACCTTCACTGGTTAACAAAAGCGTTCCATTTTCTTCAAATAACCACTCATTTTGCTTGAATTGACTTACTTTTTCAACGTAATCCTTATTGGGTTCTAAAATGGCGAAAAGTTGTTCGAGATTAACTCCATACGATGTGCGAAGTCCAATCAATAACAATTCATTCCAGCGATCTTTTGGCGACAATTCTTCCAATTCAAAATAAGTACCTGAAGCAAGATTTTTGATGTAAAGTGTATTGTTTGAAACATTCCATTGACGGCTTTTTCCATCGAATGAATGTGCTGAAGGTCCAACACCTAAATACTGCTCACCTTTCCAATACGAAGAATTGTGAACGGCTTCAAATCCAGGTAAACCAAAATTTGATATTTCGTAATGATAGAAACCAGCTTGTTTTAATCGATCTATTAAATAAATGAATTGCTCGCTCTGGTCATCTTCACCCGCTGGAACAATTTTCTTGCTTTCAACCAAATGATGCAAAGCGGTCTTTTCTTCGATGGTCAAACAATACGCAGAGACATGTTGCACATCCATCTCCAAAACCGTTTCAATGTGTTGTTTCCATTCTTCCATAGAAAGATGTGGTAAGCCATAAATCAAATCAACGCTGATATTTGTGATGCCACTTTTTCGTGCTAAATCTACACATTTTAAGGCTTCACCAACCGAATGAGCCCTGTTCATCCATTGTAAGTCACTTTCTTTAAACGATTGTAAACCTATGGAAAGGCGATTAATTCCTGCTTGTTTCCAAAAACCTAATCGTTCAAGATCAATATCATCTGGATTTGCCTCTAAGGTTATTTCACATGAGTCTGCAAGCGTGAAACGGCCTTGAATTGTCTCAAGAATTTGATTTAATTCTGCTTCATTCAATAAACTTGGAGTTCCACCGCCAAAATAAATGCTGGATAATTCCTTAGATGCCAAATAATTTACACGTTGCTCAATTTCCAAACAAATGGCATCAATCATTTGTTGACGATACGCATGAAAGGTGGTACTGAAATGAAAATCGCAATACGTGCATTTCTGCTTACAAAATGGAATATGAATATAAATACCAGACACAATGCAAAAATACGCAACTAAGTAGTTCTACGTAGTTCTTTGTTAAATAATCCAAAATTAATATTTCACATTCGTTTTATTCGTTACATTGCGTCTATACAAAAGAACCACCGTGAAAGATTTTAAAAACAATAAGGAATTATTAAACAGAGAGTTAGAGCGATTTACATCGATCTTGGATGAGCTTTTACCTCATTATTCCTCTTTGTTGAAAAAAGAAAATTTGTCGAACCCAGAACTAACCGAACTGGGAGAAATCGAACACTTTTTAATTGAAGTCAATGGAAAAATTGCGGCCATCAAACACATGTTGGAGCAAGATTTATTCGGACATTCATTGGACATGTATTACAAGCTAAAACTAAAAGCGAAAGAAGGCGATTTTGCAGCAAAGGCGAAGTTAGACCGTTTGCGCGAAACCTTTGAAGATTCATTTTCTTCAGGTTCAATGATCAATTGGAACTAAAACAATCTTTTTTTACTTCTTTTCAATTTTCATTTGGAAGCGAATGATATTTTTCGTTAACTTCAAGTAAATGATGACAAAAACACAACACGACGTTAGTAATCCAGCAGAATTTACAGAACGCTTTATCAACCAGACTAATCAGTCGGTTTTTCTTACAGGAAAAGCTGGAACTGGTAAAACAACTTTACTAAAGAAAATAATATCAAGCACTTACAAGAATGCTGTTATCGTTGCTCCAACAGGAATTGCCGCGTTAAATGCAGGCGGTGTGACCATTCATTCCTTCTTTCAATTGCCTTTTGCAGGTTTTGTTCCTGAATTTGGTGTTGCCCCACAATTTACGAATGCGGTTAAACTAGAAACAAAAGATAGTTTGATGCGCCATTTCGCAATGAACAAGCAACGTCAAAACATGATGCGCAACCTCGAATTGT
This sequence comes from Bacteroidota bacterium, assembly GCA_039804825.1. GTDB lineage: Bacteria > Bacteroidota > Bacteroidia > Flavobacteriales_D > Crocinitomicaceae > M0103. Next base: position 2,043 of record JBDLVK010000081.1, on the reverse strand, counting down.
TGATTATTGATGAGGTGAGTATGTTGCGTGCCGATTTATTGGATGCAATGGATTGGACACTCAGAAATGTGCGCAGAACAAATGAACCGTTTGGTGGTGTTCAAGTGTTATTCATTGGTGATTTATTGCAACTTCCACCGGTTGTAAAACCAGAAGAATGGAGTGTTTTAAGTAAATATTATGCAGGAATTTTCTTTTTCAATGCACGTGTTTTACAAGAACAAAAGCCATTGTACATTGAGCTTTCAACGATTTACCGCCAGCAAGATGATACATTTATTTCCGTATTGAACAATTTGCGCGATAATCGAATCACTGAGTCAGATGTTCAAGTGTTGAATCAATTTGTAAAACCCGATTTTGATGCCTTGAAAGAAGAAGGTTACATTACCTTGACAACGCACAATTCGAAAGCGGATGAGATGAATGCAAAAGCCTTGAAATCATTGAGCAACAAATCGTTTACTTACGAAGCCGAAGTAACAGGTGATTTTCCGCCACATCTTTTCCCAATTGAAAAGGAAATGGAATTAAAAGTGGGCGCACAGGTAATGTTTATCAAAAACGATATTTCCTTTGATAAAAATTTCTACAATGGAAAGATGGGTCGCATTGATTCATTGAGCTCTGCAGAAATCAGTGTTTATTTTCCGGAAGAAAACCGAAGCATCATCGTTGAAAAATATGAATGGAGCAACATTCGTTACACCTTGAATGATAAAACGGGTGAAATTGAAGAAACGGTCATGGGAACGTTTGTTCATTATCCCTTAAAACTTGCTTGGGCGATAACGGTACATAAAAGTCAAGGTTTAACATTTGACAAAGCAGTTTTGGATGTTTCGGATGTTTTTGCCCCTGGACAAGCATACGTGGCACTTTCGCGTTTACGTACTTTGCAAGGCTTGGTTTTATTGAAGCCGATGCGCATGAATGGTTTGTCAAACGATCAACAAGTTGTAGCTTATTCTGGAAATAAGGCTGATGAGCAAATGCTGAATGCCTATTTGGAACACGGAACACGTAAATACCTGTTGGATATTCTAAGTGCCGCTTTCGATTGGTATGACTTGAATTCAAAATGGGGAATTCATGAAGCGAGTTATAAAAATGCAGGTTCAAAAACAGAAAAAGGCAAAAATAAATCTTGGGTAACACATCAAACTCAGGCGATTCAATCCTCCATGGATCCTGCCAAAAAATTTAGAAATCAACTTGAGAATTTATTCCGAAATGAGCGCTTGGACATGGATTTTGTATTTGAACGTGTTCAGGCGGCTTACACGTATTTCTTTAAAATATTGGATGGCGTTTTAACAAGTAATTTGAAAAAAATTGCAGAGTTACGCCGTGTGAAAAAGACCAAAGCTTATTCCGAGGAATTGGAAGAATTGGACGAGTTGCTAACTGAGGCAATTCTAAAAATGAAAAAAGCGCGCATCTTGATGGAGGCCATTGTTGCTGGAAGAGAAATTACAAAGGAACTAGTTTGGACCTCTGAAGTGAAAAACTACAAAGTGGCTAAAATCGCGGCTTTGCAACAAGAACTGCGTCAAAATCCATCATTGTTGGATATGCAAGCAGACGAAGAAGAGGAAATCATTCCATTGAAAAAAGCGAAAAAAGAATCGAAAGAGAAAAAGGAAAAACGCAGTACGTATGATCAATCGTGGGATTTATGGAACGAAGGTCATACGATAGAAGAAATTGCGCGTATTCGTCAACTTTCAGAAACGACAATTTATGGTCATTTTGTATTTTTGATTAAAGCAGAAAAAGTTGAATTAAGTGACGTGATGGATTCAAAACGAATCAGTGAATTGGCCGATTTATTTGGCGATTATCAGGGAACATCTTTAACACCTTTAAAAGAACAATTGGGCGATGCGGTGACTTGGGATGAATTGAAATTGTATCAAGCATCGACATTACGTTAAAAAATAGATGAATAGTAAACAACAATAAAATGAAAACAAACCACGAAATCGATTATTTCATCCAAGGGGAAGAAATGCAATTGGTAGAAATTGAATTGGATCCGCA
>JBDLVK010000080.1:0-24215 GCA_039804825.1 Bacteroidota bacterium | reverse complement strand
ACTATTGCAATTGAAGGTGGAATTCCTTCTGGTCAATTGTTTAATACTATCACATTTGAAGACGACTCAGTCATAAGTTTTCAAACAATAAAATAATTAATTAAATTTAGAGGGTTGGGAATTATATTCCTAACCCTCTTTAAAAAGTAAACTTGTTATGAAATATTTTTTTGTTCTTGCCACTAATTTTCTAATTTTTTCCTGTGGTTTTTCCCAAAACCAATTGGTTTCAAATCAATTCGATATTGGTACAACCGGAGAAGCATATCTCAATTCTACTTCCTTAGCAGATGGAGGAATACTTTTGTATTGTTCAACGGCCGCTGGAATTTCAGGATTAAAAACATCACCAAACATTGGTGGTACTGATCTTTGGATTGTAAAATTGGATGCTTTCAATAGTATAGTATGGCAAAAATCACTTGGAGGTACAAGTAACGAATTTATTTCAGAAATTATTGAAACAACAGAAGGAGATCTTATAGTGGCGGCAACAACGCTTTCAGTTGTTTCAGGAAATCAAACTACAGGGACAAATGGTGGAAGTGATTATTGGGTTTTAAAATTAGATGCAAATGGAAATGAAATATGGCAGAAATCATTTGGAGGAACGGGTGGTGATCAAGCCAGGGCAGCTACTCAGATATCCCCCACGAGATATGTCTTTTCTGGTGTATCAAATTCACCAATTTCTGGTGATAAAAGCGAAATTTGTAGAGGGTTTTCGGATTGTTGGACAATAATGACGGACGAAAATGGTAATATTATTTGGGATAAAACGTTTGGCGGTGATAGTGAAGAATACGTTTACGATATTGAATTTTTCAATGCAAGTTCTGAAGTGCTAATTTTAAGTAATACTGATTCACCGATTTCAGGGGATAAAACAGAGGCAAATATTGGATTGTTTGATTCTTGGGTGTTAAAAATTGACCTTAATGGTAGTTTAATTTCTCAAAAAACATTGGGAGGAATTGATGATGACGCCCTTACATCAATAACCAAATTAGGTGCAGACAATTTTTACCTCGTTGGCAGTTCATTGTCCGGAATTTCAGGAAACAAAACTTCATCAAATTATGGGAGCAGTGATGCATGGGTATTAAAAATGAATTTAAATTTGAATATTTTAGAAGATAATAATTACGGCGGAAATGGTACAGATGGATTCAAAGGTTTAGAAATTTCAAACGATAATCAAAAATTATTTTATGGTGGAAGCAAAAGTTCCAATGGTTTTGATCTTACAGAATCAACAAATGGATTATTAGATTGTTGGATTCTTTCAGTGGCAAGTGATGGAACTGTTAATTGGAGTGAATTAATAGGTGGTACTGCTGATGACAATGTATTAAAATTGACAGAAAAAAGTGATAACAACTACAGTATAGTTAGTATAACAGAATCTGGCATTTCAGGAGATAAAACTGTCGGAAACTATGGTGGATTTGATTTTTGGTTATTTGATTTGTCCACTGATCTTGGATTAATTGAAAATGGAATCTCGAAAATAGAGGTATTTCCTAATCCATTCACATCCAATTTAACGATGAATTTCCAAACATTAAAAGAAGATGTTGAAATGGTTATTTCATCTACTGACGGAAAAATAATCACTAAACAGACGATCCCTGCAGGTACAACTTCGTTCAATATCATTCTTGATTGTGAACCACAGCTGTTGTATTATTCGCTTTCTGGTAATACAGTTAGTATGAGTGGAAAATTATTAAAAATGTAATTTTATAATTCAACTGTTGATCTTTAAAGCAAAAATATTTTTTTGAGTAGTATTAAAGAAAAAGTATAAGCTTGTTTGGAAAAACAAACCGACTGTACAAGCAAATGACAGTTTGATTGACGATTTATAATTCCGTTTACAGTAATTTTTCTGCAGTTAACTAAATAAGTGATTGCCTTAAAATAGATTTTGTTTGAATTTCAAAAAATACACTATTTTTGATTCAATGTTTCTGAAACGATTTTACATAGCGACAATGCTAATGGTGTTTATGTTTAATGCCATTGGATATGTTGCGCTATACGAATATCAGAATTTTCAGAATGAACAAAACGTAGCTGCCATCTTGCGCGGAGTGTATCGTAAACCAGATTTAGTTAAGTTTGAATTTAACCAATCTGAATTGAATCAGTTGTCCATAAATGCCGAGAGCAAAGAATTTATATATCAAGGTAACGCCTATGATGTTGTCTCGTCAAATGTTGTGAATGGAAAACATGTTCTAGCATGCTACAACGATACCAAAGAGAAATCCTTGAAAAATCAGTATAAAAATTTGGTGCGTGAAAACGGCAATTCAGATAAATCGAGTAAAGGTTTATTATTGAAAAAAGTGTTAGGCGATTATTACTGTCAATTTCAGGTAATTCCAAGTGAAAAAATTACCATTTCAGCCGTGAACGATGCTCACAAAGCATTGTTTTATCAGCTTGTTTCTGTCGAAACAGGATTTCCAAGCAAGGAAATTCCACCTCCCAAACAAACCGTATAGACAAACACGATTTTCTTCAATTGGCAATTGTAGTTGTTGCCTCGTTTTAACGCCCTAAACTTTTGTGGGGGAAATCGTCCTTTTTGTCTTCTTTAAAGAGTTTAAGCAAGAATTTTTAACACGACGTTGTCGGGAGGTATACCAATATCCTCGACAGTAGTATTTTGCTGTCGAGGGCTTGGTTTAAAAAATTAAAAAATGAAAAAAAGATTACTTTTAGCTGGAGTGTGCACGTTCTTGAGTGCCCTAGCAGTGAACGCACAAGATCATTTTTCGTGCGGATTAAATAAAAAATTGGCGGTGTTGTATGCTGAAAACCCGCAATTGGAAAAAGACCATGAAAAGTTATTATTGAATGGAATGCATACAGAAGTGAAAGGTGGAGAAAAAACGACCATTTTCACCATCCCTGTGGTATTTCACATTATTCATACGTACGGAGCTGAAAACATTTCGGATCAACAAGTACAAGACCAAATGGCTATTCTCAACCGAGATTATCGCTTGCTAAATGCAGATACATCCGATGTTATTCCTGAATTTAAACAAATTTATGGTGATGTTGGAATCGAATTTAAATTGGCAACTATCGATCCTTTCGGGAATTGCACCAATGGTATTGAGCACATCTACAGCCATGAAACCTTTCAAGGTGACGATTATTCAAAATTGCATCAGTGGTACAGAGCAAATTACTTGAATGTTTGGGTGGTTGAATCGATGGAAAATGGCGTTGCAGGTTATGCGTACTACCCAACTGCAACTGAAGGAAGTGGATTTTTTAGAGATGGTGTCATTATTTTGAACGATTACATTGGTTCAATTGGAACTAGTTCGCCATACAATTCGCGTGCATTGACCCACGAAATTGGACACTACCTCGGATTGTCACACACATGGGGATCAACAAATGATCCAGGTGTCGCATGTGGAGATGATTACATGGCTGATACGCCAATTACAAAAGGTTCTCAATTAGTGTGTAACACTAGCATGGCGGTGTGTACTCCAGGAGTGAAAGAAAATGTCCAAAACTACATGGATTATTCCTACTGTTCGCGCATGTTCACCTTGAATCAAGTTTCAGCAATGCGCAATATTCTACAAGGTCCAGCTGGACAACGCGACATGTTGATTGATCCAGAAACGGCTACAGCAACAGGAATCGATTTAACAAACCCTCCTGTTTGTGCACCGATTGCCGATTTCAATGCAAATAAACGTTTTGTGTGTCAAGGAACAGCGATCCAATTCACGGATTTTTCATACAATGCTGGGATAACAAATCGCCAGTGGATTTTCGAAGGTGGGAGTCCTGCAACGAGCACGGCTGCGCAACCATCAGTAACGTATTCAACAGCTGGGTACAAAAATGTGAAGTTAATTGTTTCAAATGCTTCAGGTGCCGACACACTGGCCATGGATAATTACATCCTGGTTTCTGAAAATTCTGCAGATTTCATTGGTCCAAAATCACTTGATTTGGAAGATGCTTTTGTGAATTGGTTCAGAATCGATAATCCAGAAAACAACTATGCAAAGTTCGGCCTAATCAATTCAAACGGTTACAACAATTCACGTTGTTTTAAACTGAACAATTACAAAAATACAACAGGTGCATTGACCTTTTCAAACGACTATTTTTATTACAATCGTCTGGGTGGAAGTGTAGATGCATTGATTACACCATCCTTTGATTTAACAACAACGTCAGGCGTAAGCTTTTCATTCAAATATGCTTACACAACAAATACAACGAATGCCGACCTCATCACAGATAATATCAAAGTGTACTCATCCAAAAATTGTGGTGAAACGTGGACACTGCGAAAAACAATTACAGGTACAGAATTATTGTCGATGGGTTATTCGGGATACACAGACAATGCACCAACAACGAACAGTGTTTGGAAAACGGCAAGTATTACGTATACACCAACAGCTTTGGATGATGAAACGCGCTTCAAAATTGAATTCAATGCTTCAGATTATGCAGGTAATTTATTCGTTGATGATATCAATATTGGTGGAGTTTTAGGACTGGTACAAAATGCAGTAGATCAATTGGAACTGTCAATTTATCCGAATCCTGCATCAAATGCGAAAGATGTTTTCGTTTCCTACACAGCTCAAAATGATGAGGTAGATTTTATTCTGCGCGACATTCAAGGAAAAGAAATTAGTCGAACTACGAAGTCTGAGAAAAATCAGATTGTGAGCTTTAATTTGACAGAGGAACTTGTATTGCCAGCGGCTTGTTATTTCTTGGAAATAAGAACAGGAGCATTCTCAGCAACAAAGAAAATAATTGTACTTTAAACTACAATTGTTATGGTGAAAAAAAGGCTGTTACAAACGTAACAGCCTTTTGTAACTGTAAATGAGGATTTTAATTTTGCAGTTGAACGAAGAAAAATAATTTTTTTGAAGTTCCTTAATTGAAAATTACGTCCAATGCCTCACAGAATTTCTCAGCTGTAAGCGTTAAAATTTCTTTCGTGTGTGCCGCTGAAACAAACCCAACTTCATATCCGCTAGGACCTAAATAAACCCCTCGGTTCAAAAGTTCACGGTGAATGTTTTTAAATCCTGTCATGTCTGGATTGATTTCATCTGCTTTGTGAATGCTTTTCTTTCCATCAAACGACAACCAGAAAATGGAGCCAATTGTTACCAATTCAAAATTGTAGTTCTTTGCTTTCGCATGTGAATTGATGAGGTCTACAAAATAACGCGTGCGTTCTGCTTGATCTTCGTAAAATCCTGGTTTCGCACATTCTGTTAATTGCGCAATTCCAGCGGCCATTGCAACAGGATTACCCGATAGCGTTCCCGCTTGATAAACAGGTCCATCAGGAGAAATTTGCGCCATAATTTCTGCTCTCGCTCCATAAGCTCCAACTGGTAATCCACCACCAATAATTTTTCCGTAGGTAACAATGTCTGGTGTGATGCCATACAATTCTGCAGCTCCTGAAAAAGCAACTCTGAATCCAGAAATCACCTCATCAAAGAACAATAAAATGCCTTCTTGCGTACAAATTTCTCGCAAGGCCAACAAAAACGTTTTTTCTTGCAACAACAATCCATTGTTCGCTGGAATTGGTTCGATAATCGCACACGCAATTTCATTCTTAAATTCAGCAACACATTGTTTCAACGCTTCAAGGTCGTTCAAAGGAAGTACCAACGTGTCCATTGCAACATTTACCGGAACTCCTGCACTCGATGTTTCTCCAAACGTTACTAATCCGCTTCCTGCTTTCACCAACAAGGCATCAGAATGTCCGTGGTAGCAACCCTCAAACTTGATGATTTTTGTTTTTCCAGTATATCCACGAGCCATGCGCAAAGCCGACATCACTGCTTCAGTTCCTGAACTTGTGAAACGAATTTTATCGATAAACGGGTTGCGACTCAAAATCAAATCTGCCAATTCATTTTCTAATCGTGTAGGCGCACCGAAACTTGCTCCGTTTTGCAAAGCACCAACAATTTTTTCATAAACAGCAGGATGATTGTGACCTAAAATAAGTGGTCCCCAACTACAACAATAGTCAATGAATTGATTGTCGTCTTCATCCCAGATATAACATCCGTCACCTTTCTTAATGAAAAGCGGTGATCCTTCAACCGATTTAAAAGCACGAACTGGAGAATTCACTCCTCCTGGAAAATAGTTTTTCGCCGTTTCGAATAAAGCTTCAGAAGTTGAGCGTTTAAGTGTGTCTTGCGTTGACATATGCATCTAATTTGTCTGCAAAATTAGTACTTATCTATGTAGTACAATCACAAATAAACCAAAGCTTTTTAAATTGATAAAAAAATCCACCGCTGATGAGCGCAAATGAACGAGAATTAGTAGCTTTACTCTATGACAAAGATTGCTATTTCAGAACAATTGTCTGAAGCTTGGAACCACAGAAGAAGCGATATGCGAGGAGCATTTCACGTCGCTACTGAATTATTAAATCAACCTATTTCCGAAGAAGAAATTGCGCATTGCCATAAAATTTTAGGCTATTGTTATTGGCGATTTTCTGAGTTTTCACTTTCCATGGAACATTCGTTGAAAGCCTTGGAGTTTTTTCAAAACACGAACGATTTGCGTGGTGAAGCGGATACATTGAATAGTTTGGGTGCTGTTTACATGTTTCAAAAGCAACACGACAAACGCTTGGAATGCAATTTGAAATGTTTGGAAATTCGACAAAAACTTGGCAACGCTGACGATATTTCTGGCTCAATGAATAACATTGGGGAAACGTATTTGGAGGCTGGAGATTATGATGCGGCAAAGAAGTGGTTCTATGATTGCATCGATTTCCCAGGTTCAACGGAAGATTCATTAGCGTGGGCTTACCATAATTTAGGAAAACTCTTTTTCATTAAAGGTGATTTTGAAGCTTCTGAAAATGCTTTTTTGACAAGTCTTAAATTGTCGGAACAAATTTCATACGAAGTGCTTTTAACAGAGACCTTCCTTCAGTTGGCAGCCTTGTACAAAGCTGAAAACATCCATGAAGTAGCACTTGAATTTGCTCAAAAGGCCCTGAAATTAGCGCAAAAAACAGGCGCTAAAGAAGAACAAAAAAACGCCTATTACATTCAATCTGAGATCAAAGCAATCATGGGAATCTACCACGAAGCCTTGGCCGATTATAAAATGTTTCACGAACTCTTTAGTGAAATTCACAAGGAATCAAACATGCAACGCTTGAAAGATTTGGAGTTTCAGTTTCAATTAGAAAACGTGAAAAAGGAGGCTGAGATTGAGCGCTTGAAATCGGTTGATCTTAAGTTGGCCTACGATAAAATTGAACAACAAAAATCGCTCTTGGAACAGCGAAACAAAGAAATCGTTGAAAGTATTCGCTATGCGCAACGCATTCAACAAGCAGTGCTGAAAGAGGAACATCACGTAAGCGAGCACTTACCAGAACACTTTATTTTGTACCGACCAAAAGACATCGTTTCAGGCGATTTTTATTGGGCGCAAGAAAAAGAGGGCGTTTTGTACGTAGCAGCGGCAGATTGCACGGGTCACGGCGTACCGGGTGGATTTTTAACCATGCTTGGAATTGCTTTCTTGAATGAAATAATCAGCAAAAACGAAGTTCAATCACCCGCTCAAATTCTGAATGAATTGCGCGATAAATTCATCAATGAATTGCGTTTACAAGATTCAACCAACGATGGAATGGACATCACCTTGGTGAGTCTGCGTTACGATGAATCCACAGAAATCAAGGAATTAACCTGGGCAGGAGCTTACAATCCTTTGTGGATTGTCAAAAACAATGGTGCGAATCACGTAAACAAACCATCAGATGGAAAGCACTTAACGGCAGAACATGCCTCCTTTTACGAATTAAAGCCAGATAAGCAACCAATCGGAAAAAGTGATGTACATGCAGATTTCACAGATCATCAATTGCAATTGGCAAAAGGCGATATGTTGTACTTATTTTCTGATGGCTATCAAGATCAATTCGGAGGAGAAGCAGGTAAAAAATTGAAAAAATCGGGCTTCAAAGAGCTGGTATTATCCTTGGCAAAAGAGCCAGTTGAAAACCAATTGCAAACAATGAATGACTTCTTTGATGAGTGGAAAGGCTACCATGAACAAGTCGACGATGTGTGTGTAATTGGAATAAAATTGTAGAGGAACAGGCTATTTTAACTCACTTATTAAAGAAACCTAGGTAGCTCAACATTGCTTCTCTATTTTTGAAGCTATTAATAAAACTTTAAAGATTATGAGAAAAAACACAATGATTGGATTAGGAGCAATGGTATTAGTAATCATCTCTACATTCCTTCCTTTAATTAAATATGCTGGAATGGATTCACCATCAATTTGGGCGGCAGGCGAAAATGGACAAACAGTAGGAATTATTGTTATGGTTGTGTCTATTTTGGTAGGTTTATTTTCTTTCTTAGCGAATAAAAAACACTTAGCTTCAATTGGAACATTGTTATTCTCAGGAATCTTGATTTTAATTGCTTTGGCTTGGATTAGCAAAATGGGCGAAACTGAAGGAGCAGCATACGGAATGGGATTAATCTTGTTCTTAGTTGGAACTGCATTGGCATTCATTTCTTCAATCTTAGGATTCATGAAAAAATAATAAACGAGATTCGTTTGGAAAAGGTCTTCTTCGGAAGACCTTTTTTTTTGCGTTTTACATTCCTATCGGTTAATTACTTTTTTTCAGCGAAACCCTTCCCTTTCAATCTTTCATTATCTTTGAAGTGAAATCTAGATATAATGAGCCATTTCGAAAATTCTTTAGCTTTTGCACAAGGTTTGGATGCAAAAGATCCGTTAAAATCCTTCCGCGATAAGTTTTATTTTCCAACATTTCACGAGAAAACTGTGCGATATTTCACTGGAAATTCACTCGGTCTACAACCAAAATCTGCCAAAGAATATATTCTTGAAGAACTCGATGCATGGGCTAAATATGGAGTTGAAGGACATTTTTTAGCGAAACGACCATGGTTTGCGTACCACGAAAATTTAACGCAAAAAGCAGCGAATGTCGTAGGTGCTTTGCCAATTGAAGTGGTGGTGACACATTCCTTAACAACGAATTTACACTTGTTGATGGTATCGTTTTATCGCCCAGAAATCAATGGCAAACGAACAAAGATTTTATGTGAAGCGAAAGCCTTTCCGAGTGACCAATATGCCTTGGAATCGCAAGTGAAATTTCATGGACTTGACTTAGCGGAACACTTGGTGGAAGTAGCACCACGTGAAGGAGAACAGTTGATCCGTGAAGAAGATATCTTAGCTAAAATCGAAGAATTAGGCGACGAATTAGCATTGGTAATGATTGGTGGTGTAAACTATTACACGGGACAATTATTCGACATGGAAAAAATCACCAAAGCGGGTCACGCAGTTGGAGCAATTGTTGGTTTCGACTTAGCACATGCCGCTGGAAATATCAACTTAAAATTGCACGATTGGGGAGTAGATTTCGCTGCTTGGTGTGGTTACAAATACTTGAATTCTTCACCAGGTGGAGTAAGTGGAATGTTTGTACACGAGCGTCATGCTTACAATCCTGAATTACCACGTTTTGCTGGTTGGTGGGGCTACGACAAAGAAACACGATTCTTGATGCAACCGGGATTCAATCCTATGAAAGGAGCAGAAGGTTGGCAATTGAGTAACGCACCTGTTCTTGGAATGGCAGCACATTTAGCTTCCTTAGATATTTTCGAAGAAGCAGGAATGGATCGCATTGGTGAAAAACGCGATTTGATGACAGCCTACATGGAATTTGTCATTGACGATATTTCTGAAAAGAACAAAGAACGTTGCACATTTGAATTAATCACGCCGCGCGACAAAACAAAACGTGGAGCCCAATTGTCTATCATGGCGAAAGGACAAGGTAAAGCATTGTTTGATGCACTTTCTGCGGAAGGCGTTGTTGCCGACTGGAGAGAACCAAATGTGATCCGCATTGCACCTGCACCTTTATACAATTCATACGAGGATTGTTACTGGTTCGGGCAACTGTTGGAAAAAGCAATCCAATAGAATTCGTGATTTATAATTCATGATTTGTGATTTTTGAAAATTGTGATTAACTTAATTTAGAGTATTCACAAACGCAAGATAAATGATAAAGAAATTTGAAGATTTAGGAGTTTGGCAAGAAGCAAGAGAGTTGTGTAAGGAAATTTATACGCACATTTCAAAGACTCCATTTTCAAATGACTATGCACTTGTGAATCAAATCAATCGTTCAAGTGGATCAATCATGGATAATATTGCAGAAGGATTTGAACGATCGGGAAATCGAGAGTTTATTCAATTTTTAACCATCAGCAAAGCTTCTTGTGCAGAAGTGAAATCACAAGTTTATCGTGCTTTGGATCGTCAGTATTTGACAACGGAAAAAGCAGATGAAATAATAACGGTAACACAAAGCCTCATCAATCAATTGGGAGGATTTATACATTATTTAAAACAATCAGAATTTAAAGGAACGAAATTCAAGGAACCAGATTTAGTCTATTTCACAAATCCTGAATCACGAATCACGAATCATGAATCATGAATCATGAATCCTGAATCCTGAATGACAAATTGAAAGTATGGAAAATAACAAAAAAGTAATCATCGTTGGAGCCGGCTTGGTTGGTTCATTGTGGGCAGTTTATTTATCAAAAGCAGGTTATTCTGTTACGATTTATGAACGCCGACCAGATATTCGTAAAGCGGAAATTTCTGCTGGTAAGTCAATCAACTTGGCCTTGTCGAACAGAGGTTGGAAAGCATTGGACGCAGTTGGTGTGGGTGACGAAATTCGCAAAATTGCAATTCCGATGCACGGACGCATGATGCACGACATGAAAGGAAATTTGACGTATCAACAATATGGTAAAGACGGTGAAGCAATTTATTCTGTTTCGCGTGGAAAAGTAAATGCAACCATGATGGACATTGCTGAAACACATGGAAACGCAACGATTCACTACAACCACGATTGCCGCAAGGTAGATTTGAAAAATGGAATTGTATACTTGACAAATTCATTGACAGGCGAAGAAATCGTAGATAAAGCAGATGTAGTCTTTGCAGCTGATGGAGCATTTTCTTCTGTGCGTTATAACTCTATGCAAAAAACAGATCGCTTCCAATACAGCCAAAATTACATTGCGGATGGTTACCGTGAAATTTTGCTTCCAGCAAATGCAGATGGTTCTTACCGAATGGATAAAAATGCTTTGCACATTTGGCCGCGTGGTCGCTTCATGTTGATTGCTTTGGCAAATGAAGATGGATCGTTCACATGTACTTTGTTCATGCCGCATGAAGGTGGAGAAAATGCCTTTGATAAATTAACATCGAAAGAAGCAGTTGACAATTTCTTCAAAACAACCTTCCCAGATTTCTATGAAATGATGCCAAACATCGCGGATGCGTGGGAAGATCATCCATTATCTGCTTTGGCAATTGTTCGTTGCTATCCTTGGCACAATGGAAAAGTGGCTTTGATGGGTGACGCAGCGCATGCAACAGTTCCATTCTATGGACAAGGAATGAATGCTGGTTTTGAAGATTGTACGGTTCTAAATGATTTGATGATTAAACACAACCACGATTGGGATGCAATCTTCGCTGAATACAGTCCATTGCGTAAACCAGATGGAGATGCGTTACAAGATTTGTCGCTTGAAAATTACTATGTAATGCGTGACTATGTGGCAGATCCAGCCTTCTTATTGCGTAAAAAAATCGAAGCGAAATTCAGTACCTTGTATCCAGAAAAATGGATGCCGTTATATTCGCAAGTTACTTTTAGCGAAATACGTTATAGTGTTGCCTACAAACAAGGACAAGTGCAAAACGGAATCATGGATCAAGTGATGGAAATGCCGAACATTGAACAAAACTGGGATTCAGAAGAAGTGATGCAAAAAATCCTTTCTTTGTGTTAATTGATTAAAATGGAACTATGAAGAAAATCCTTTCAGCTGTATTTATTTTGTCATCATTGGTTGTTTTTTCTCAAAGAGATTTTACACCAGGTAAAAAACGTTCTGCTGTTTTCGGAAAGGCCGATTACAAAGATTACCGTTATTTTGGTTTACAGGTTTCGGGCGGACCAACGTACATGTTTACGCGCTCGAACAAAAACAATCCAACGTATACTACAACAGATGCAATTGGAAGACCATTGGATTATACCTTTGATCCAGCTGGAAAATTAGGATTCTTTCTAGAAGTTGGAATGGCCCATTTCCCGAAAAAACGATCGAAATTGTCAACGAAATTGAAGACAGTTCTTGTGTCGTATTACGATTGGGGATTAGGCTTCAAATACTTGGGAGGAAAAGAAGAAACAACAATCAATTACTACAACCTTTCGAATCAATTATTGTCTACAACAACTGGAAAAGGCTCGTTTTACAATGGTTCGATTTACGGTCGTTTTACCTTGCACAAAAACATCAATCTTTCGAAAAAATTCTTCATTGACAATGGCTTGGGAGTGAACTTCGATTACCGCTTATTAGAAGGAAGTCAAAGTTATGATGGAACAACCTCAAGTGATCAATGGTTTTCGAAACCGTTTGCAGCACAATTGCATTATGATTTAGGATTTGGAATTAAAATGAGTCGCAGAAGTTATTTCATTCCAGGTGTTCAAATGCCAATTGTTGGTTTTGCACAATGGCGTGGAGGATGCGCAGCAACACATTGGTTTTCATCAAACTATGTTCCTGCTTTGTTCCACTTGAAATTGATTTATTTATTCGAGAAAAAAGCAAAAGGTTGTCCTGCTGCGAAAGGCAACGACGACGATAACAAACGATACCGAGAAGGTCAAGGAGGAAATTAAACAAGGATGAAAAAGATCTATTATTTGAGTTCATGTGACACATGTCAGCGCATTTTAAAAGAAATTAATCCGGGAAAAGACGTTGAATTGCAAGACATCAAAGTGCAAAACATCGATGCAACAACCTTGGATTGGATCAAGGAAAAAGTGGGATCCTACGAAGCCTTGTTTTCAAAACGTGCGATTAAATACCGTTCACTTGGTCTCAACGAAATGAGTTTAACAGAAGCCGATTACCGTAAGTATTTATTGGAAGAATACACCTTTTTGAAACGTCCGTTTATGATCAACGGCGATGAGGTATTCATCGGAAATGCAAAGAAAGATGTTGCTGCAGCAGTGGAATCGTTTAATGCTGCTCATTCATAATTTATCCAATTAGAAGTACAAAAACTTGCAAAATAGTAACTTATAAGTTACATTTGTTGCATGAATCAAAAAGTCCGAGAAGTTGTTGAATTTGAAAATCACTTCAGTGAATTTCTTAAACAGCAGCCGGTTAAGGTTCAAAACAAAATTTTTAAAATAATTGAAGCAATTGAAACACTCGAAAGAGTTCCTAGCAATTATTTAAAAATGCTTGTCGGCACCAATGGACTTTACGAAGCAAGAATTCAGTTAGGTTCAGATATTTGGAGAGTATTCTGCTTTTTTGACAATGGAAAATTGGTCATTTTATTGAACGGTTTTGCAAAGAAGACTCAAAAAACACCGAAATCTGAAATCGAAAAAGCACTTCAATTGATGAAGAAATATTATACCGGTAAAAACAAGAAATGATATGAGCACGAGAGGTTGGAAAGAAATAAAAGATGAGGTTTACGGTAAGAAAGGAACCGAACGGCGTGATGAATTGGAGCGTGAATTCGAATCATTTAAAATCGGTTTGCTCTTAAAAAAAGCACGTGAGGAAAAGCACTTGACCCAAGAACAACTCGCTTATTTGGTAGACAAGAAGAGAACGTATATTTCTAGAGTTGAAAACGATGGAAGTAACATGACGCTTAAAACATTGTTTGATATTGTTGAAAAAGGCTTAGGTGGTAAAGTGAGTATATCCATTCAAATTTAAGGTTCTACTTTTGAAAAACAAATCCCTTTCTGCGCACATCGCACTTTTTTTGGTCAACACCTTGTACGGGGCAAGTCATGTGCTTGCAAAAGGCGTGATGCCAGCCTATCTAACACCCAATGTTTTCATTCTGTTCAGAGCGTTTGGAGCAACTGTGTTATTTTGGTTGGTGAAGACCTTCTTTGTGCGCGAACGCGTTGAACGAAAAGATTTACTCTTACTAGCATTTTGTGGATTGTTTGGTGTTGCCATTAATCAATTGTTCTTTTTCCACGGCTTGAATTTATCCTCATCCATCAACTCGGGAATCATCATGGCCTTCAACCCAATTTTGGTCGTTATTTTGTCATTTTTCGTGTTAAAAGAATCAATTACCGTCACAAAAGCAGTTGGCATTCTCTTGGGAACGAGCGGCGCCATCTTGCTCACTTTAACGGCTGGAACAGGCAAAGGAGATTCAATGTTGGGCGATTTCTTCCTCTTCATCAACGCCTTGAGTTATGCCATTTACTTGGTGATCGCAAAACCATTGATGAAAAAATATTCCCCTTTAACCGTCATCACCTACGTCTTCACCTTTGGACTTGGCATGTTGTTCATTTACCCACCGGTTTTAACTGAATTGTTCCAAACAAATTTTGCCGTTATTCCAACCGAAGCGTGGTTGAAAATTGTGTATGTAGTGGTGGGTGTTACCTTCATGACGTACTTGCTTACGATGTACGGTTTAAAATACCTCACGCCATCTGTTTCAAGCGCCTACATTTATTTCCAACCCGTAATGGTGATGTTCTTCGCTTTTTCATTCAGCGCAATCGGCATCGCAGCCGATTACACAGGAACCATTACCCTCGAAAAAATCGCCTACATGTTGGTGATTTTCTTAGGCGTTTACATCACATCCCACAGCGCCATTCGTTCCCGATTGAAGGGGTAGATTTTCTCAAAAAACACCACTCAAATTATTGCTTAATTAACTTATTGAAACCACAGAAACCAACCTTACACATTGATGATTCGTCTATAAGATGGATGAAACCAACACGCCCACTCATGCGAAATTACCTGAACGGTGCTGCTTCTGCAGTGAGAAAGAAACTAATTTTATTCAATTTTTAACCTTGAATCATACCTTACTATATTGTTTATTGTTTTTGTTTACATCTGATTATTCATTCGGACAGCAAAACCTTATTCTCAATGGTGATTTTGAAGAGTATTGGGAGTGTCCGGATAACGTAACAGAATTGGAAAAATGTAAATATGTATATAATCCTTGTTATCATCCTTGGACCCCTCCAAATCCACCTGTTTGGTCAACAACTTCAGATTATTTCAATTCATGCGCAACAATTGCGAGTCAAGTCAATGTCCCAAATTCTATTTTTGGTTTTCAAAATGCTTTTAGTGGAAATGGATATATAGGTTTTATTAATTGTCAAATTTTTGGAAATTATAAAGAATATATACAATTAAGTTTTTCGGAAAGTTTATTACCGTTTTCTGTTTATCAATTCAGTATTTATATCAATTTAGCGGATGCTGGAGGTAACACGTCTAAACATTTAGGCTTTGCCTTTACTGATGACTTGGTTTATTATAACAATTATGTAAGTGAATTTTTAACGCCAGATATTTCATTAGATACCCTTCAATTGACAGACACATCAGAATGGAAAAAGATCAATTTTGAATACGCGGCTCGAGGTGGTGAAAAGTATGTAATTTTAGGCAATTTTCACCGTAATTCTTATGTGGATTGTATTTTTAACAATACAAGTTCTGATTCAATTGCATGTTGTCAGTCATATTTTTACATGGATTCTGCAAGCTTAATTTATCTACATGAAGTCCCACCTATTCAAGTTCCGAATGTTTTTACACCGAATGGAGATGGTGAGAATGATTATTTAACACTTATCGAGGGAGAAGATCAAATTGATGAATTTACCATTATTAACAGGTGGGGAAACGAGGTTTATTTTTCTAAAAACAGTTTGATAAGTTGGGATGGTAAATCACATAATCAAGATGTATCGGATGGGGTTTATTTTTACATAATTAAACCTAGGATATATAATGAACAACGAAAAAAACAATATCAAGGTATGGTTCATCTAATACGATGAATTATGACAAGAAACATAATTATTTTAGCACTTTTTACAAGTGTGTTTGGTTGTGCACTTGCTCAGTGGCCCAACAACAGTTTACTTCCATTAGGAAACAACACCCTTTTTGGAACAGCATTCAACTCGCCGATAAATATTTATACCAACAACAATCAAACCGCTCAATTTTCGACTGGATATTCATTAGGGCCCGGTATTATCCCAAGTGCAAATATGGGAGATGGATTGCGCATTATCCCAAGGACACAAGGTTGTGGCTCACCTAGTTTACCAGGCACAGGGGCATTGGATTTATGGACAGGTCGTTTCAACATAACGAATGGAGAAAGAATAATTTTTAATACAAATCCCAGTGCTTCGAATAGTCGAAGTACTGGGATATTTTAGGTCCCAATCACCTTAGCTTTTCAAGCATCGCTTCCTTCAAACAGTGTCAATCATGTCTTTTCCCCGAAAACAGGGGAATTCAAAACCTCAGTGTTTTCAAGGTTTTCAGAAGGTTTGGAAATACCAACTAGATAGATAAAGCATAGATGAGCCATAGATAAAGCATAGATACTGTATGGAGAGTGTATGAAATGGAAATGACAAAATGGTAGTTTCTGAAAAAAATAGGATTGCAAGAAAGTAGAACATATCCTGCTTACTTCAAGAATCTGCTAAAACAACTCCAAAATTCCATACAAATCAACAACAGTGAAATACGTTCCTTTGTCGCCTGTGAGTAAAAGTTTGTTCGTTCCTGGTTGTGGATTCGCTAAATAGTAAATCGAATTGATGCCTTCCGTGTAATTGATATCCACCTCCGTGAAATGATGATCAAACATCTTAGTGGGTAATTCTGCTTGGTTCTTCGGCGCTTTGTAGTTGCCCAATTTGTTGCCTGGAATAAACAACAAGTGCTCATCACTGTCTACCTTCAAATTAACACTTGCTCCTTTCTTCAAAACTGTCGAATAAATCGCGCCCTTTTTTTGATTGCTGTAAACAAAACAATAAACGTCATATCCCGATTCGTTTTTCACCATCGTTAGGTGTTTTCCCGCTTTGTTCTTCACATCTTTCACCCCCGAATAAAATGCCTTCGCACGTTCTTTCGCTGTAAAAATCGGACTTGTCGTATCGTAAAGACCTAAATTGTGTAAATCAGCATCAATCAGAAAATCTTTGTACAATTCTTCCATGCGCTCATTTTTCAGAGGAACACGAATCGCCAAAGAAACTCCATTTCCCATCAATGGATTGTTGGCTGCTGTATCGTACAATTCGGGTTGGTATTTATGCTCGATGACCTTCAACATCGAATCAATCTTGATGCGTTCCTCTTTCGAAAATTGTTCAAACGATGTCGCCGATTGATTAATGTCATTCGGTGTTTCTGAAAAGGGTTTCTTCCAAACAATCCAAACGACCAAGACCAAAAGCGCAACAATCAATGAACTTGCTGCAATCGATCGAAAAGAAATATGCAACTTATTTTGAACCAATGTATTCTTTACACGGATTTTACCTTCCTTCAATTCACGTTTCAATTCGGTGATTTTCTCTAGGTGTTCTGGATTCAATTCAATCTGTTCCAACTGTTTTAACAACCAATTTGCCAAACGAACGGTACACGCTTTTTGCCTTACAATCCACAGCAATTGATCGACGTACCACAATTTTGTTGCATACGACGAGCGCGATAAATAATTCAATCCGCGCAACATGTCATCTGAACAAAACGCATGAATTTCTTCTAACAAAACCTGTTCATTGGCTGCTGCAATAATCTTCTCTTTTGAAGCATCAAATCGTTCTTGAATGCCTCTGAACAACAGTTGTTCAATGAACATCCGATCTGTTTCTGGAAGCAATTGTGCAAACGAAAACGCGCGGACCGTAACTTCTAAAACTTCATTTTCTTTAAAACGTAAAAGCTGCGGCAACAAATACGGACTTAAAAATGCTTGAAAAGGAGCATACATTGTGTGACCTTTCCAGTTTTGAGCATCGGTGAAATCGTTCGTTGGAACCTTTCGGTTAAGCAATGATTTTAAAGCAGCATGCTGATCAATCCAATCCAAGAAAACAATTTTCGCTAAATCAAGTTCTTGAATGAAGTGCTTTAGTTCGTCTGTAGAATATAACTGTCCATCAACTTCCAATTGTCCTTGTTCACTAGCAGATTCAATGAGTGAGGACACCTTTTCCAATTGTGATTTATCTGAAAAATCACCTTCAAAATGCAATGTAACTTTGAGTGCCTGTAGCGAAATGAACTTCATTTGATGGAAAGATTGGATAGTAATTGAAATTTAAAGATACAGTTTATTTGAGAATTAAAACTGCTGTAAACGAGGCTATAAAGGTACCTTATGAAAACAGAATTTGCGCATTGTCCGAAAAAAATCTTATTTTGCACCAAGAAACCAAATATTATGAAAAAACTTATACTACTGACAATCACATTTATAAGCTTGGGAGTACATGCTCAAACGTGGAGTGACAATGTTGCCCAATTAGTTTATGATAAATGTACAAAATGCCATCACGTTGGTGGAATTGCCCCAACATCTATGATGAATTACGGCGAAGTGAGCCCAATGGCAGCGGCAGTTGCGGCGGCCGTTTCAAGCGATGTTATGCCTCCGTGGCCACCAGATAACAATTACCAACAATATTCCCACGATCGCTCTTTAACAGCAACTGAAAAAGCGACAATTATTGACTGGGTAAATGCGGGTTATCCTGAAGGAAATGCTGCAAATACGCCACCACCACCTGTTTATTCTGCTGGTAGCATTTTGGGACCTGGAGACTTGACGGTGCAAATTCCAATGTATATGAGTAAGGCAACAGCAAGTTCAGACGACTATGCATGTTTTGCTGTTCCATCAGGTTTGTTGGCAAATAGAGTAATTAAATCAGTTGAAATTATTCCTGGAAATCCGCAAATTGTGCACCACGCATTGATATACATTGATGCAACAGGTGTCGAATCGACAGATACAATTGGAGGGAATTGCGCCGGACCATCCAACAATTCTACTAAGCTTATTGCGGGATACACGCCAGGTGCTTCTCCAATGACTTTACCTTCTGTGGCGCCGCTCATGCTTGGAATGGATATCGCCGCTGGTTCTCAAATTTATTTTGGAATGCACTACCCAGCTGGAACCTACGGTATGTTCGACAGTACAAAAGTTATTTTCCATTTCTACCCGCCGGGAACAACGGGCGTGCGACAAGTAATGGCCGATCCAATCATTCAAAATTGGGGCTTCACCCTTCCAGCAAATCAAGTTACAACCGTGACGGCCCAATATCCAGCAGGTTCAGGTGGTTTGCCAGCGAATGTTTCCTTGCTCAGTGTTTTCCCACATCAACATTTATTGGGTAAAAGCATTAAGGCGTATGGAATTAAACCAAATGGAGACACGCTGAAGTTGGCAAACATTCCGGATTGGGATTTCCATTGGCAAGATTTTTACTTTTTTAAACACATTCAATTTGCACCTGCTGGTTCAAAAATCAAGGGAGAAGGAGTGTATGACAATACTGTAAACAATCCTGATAATCCACACACGCCACCGATTACAGTTGGAGCTGGCTTGAACACAACGGACGAAATGTTCTTGGTGTATTTCCATTACATGCTGTACCAAACAGGCGATGAAAATTATGACATGGAATCGTTGATGGCTGGAACATTGAATGATCAACTTGCGATTGACAACAGTCCAATTTCAGTGTATCCAAATCCGTTCAACACGCAAACAACCATTGCGTATCCTAGTATAAAATCTGGCGATGTTGTTTCAATTTCTATCTACGACTATCAAGGGAAATTAATCAAGAAAGTTGTCCAAAATCAAATTGCCGCAAACGATGGGTTCACAGCAATTTGGGATGGAACAAATGAAGTAAATTCAGAAGTTAGAAATGGTGTTTATTTTGTCTCAATTCAAGTGAATGGACAAAATAGCAACAAACAAATAATCAAGAATTAACGAAGCGATTTTAAGGCTTGTTTGACCTCATTATCAAACTGATTGACAATTTGATAGTATCCATCTTCTAACCAAAGTTGTCGCGCGATTTCAGCTTTTAACGTGCGTGCAATCAAGGCTTTGCTATGTACAAAATCACTTTTAACAAATTTGATTTTGTACTCTTTAGCCGCAAATTTGGTGAAACGATTCAATAGGTCATCAGTCACAGTGAATTGCTTGTTGAATTCAGTTACCGTTTTCCATGCAGTGCGTTTGGTTTGTACGAAATCAAACGCAAATGCATTGAATGATTGCGAATAACGTAAATCTGTAAAATACCAACTTGAACCTGAAGAATCCAGTGGTACAAAAACATCTGGCATAATTCCACCGCCACCATAAACGATTTTTCCTTTCGGTGTTTTGTATTTCAAGGAATCATTGAAATAGGTTGAATCTTGCACATACAATTCTCCACTGTCGTAACGATCGAGTTGGTCATTCATGTATTCATCGTAACCTTCTTTGTAAGGCTTTTGGATGCAACGACCTGTTGGCGTGTAATAACGTGCAATCGTTAAACGCAAGTTACTTCCGTCACGTAATTTCACATCTTCTTGCACCAATCCTTTT
Source organism: Bacteroidota bacterium (assembly GCA_039804825.1). Taxonomy (GTDB): domain Bacteria; phylum Bacteroidota; class Bacteroidia; order Flavobacteriales_D; family Crocinitomicaceae; genus M0103. Next base: position 3,521 of record JBDLVK010000080.1, on the reverse strand, counting down.
CCAAACGAACGGCGTCCCACAATCGTTCCGCGGTCATTGTCTTGAATGGCTCCAGCTAAAATTTCACTAGCAGAAGCAGATTGCGCATTGATCAAAATAACCAACTCTGTACTTTCCAACATGCCTCCTGCAGAAGAGCGGTAAACATCAGGACGTGTGTGCTCGCCTTTTGTTTTCACAATCACCAAGTCTTTCTTCAAAAATTCATCCGCAATATCTGTTGCTGATTGCAAGATTCCGCCAGGATTGTTGCGCAAATCCAAAATCATTTTGGTCATTCCTTTCGCTTTCAAAAATTCAGCAGCTTCTCTAAACTCGGTCGTTGTAGTTGCAGAAAACTGATCGATCTTCACATAGCCAATTTTAGGTTGAATCATGTACGCTGAAATAACCGATTCAATTGGAATCGCTCCACGAACGATTTCCTTGGTGAACTGTTTTCCGTTGCGATCAATCTTTACCGTAACAATGGTGTTTTCTTGTCCTTTCAACAAGGCCATTACTTTATCACTGTTGATTTTCTTCTTCGCTATTTTTTTCCCGTTGACTTCAATGATTTTGTCTCCTGCTTTCAATCCCGCTTTTGCAGAAGGTGAAAAGGCAATCACATTCGTAATACAAACCGTATCGCGTAAGATGAAAAAGCGAACACCAACACCACCAAATTCTCCATTGATGGATTCAGTCATTTCAGCCAAATCTTTTGCTGCGATGTAATTACTGTGTGGATCTAATTTGTGCAACATGTCGGAAATCGTTTGCTCGAACAATTCCTCTCCATTCAATGAATCCACGTATTTTTTATCCAAGATTTCAATGATGTCTTGCATCTTGCGGTATTTCGCTGCCCCACCTGATAAATTGGTGTCTGAGTTCCCTGTACTCAACAAGTTTCCAAGTACCAATCCAATGGCCATGGTCAAAGCCAAGAGCAGTGGCAAGCGATAATTAAGTTTAGAATCCTCCATCCGTATTTTCAATTTGAATTATTTCAATACCAGCATCTTTTAAAAAGTCAATACCGGCTGTGTCTTTGTATGCATCTTTAAAAACAACACGCGTTATTCCTGCTTGAAGCACTAATTTACTACAATCTTTGCACGGAGACAAGGTTAAATACAAGGTTGCTCCTTTGCAGTTATTCGTAGATTTCGCCACTTTTAAAATAGCATTCGCTTCGGCATGCAAGACGTACCAATTCGTTTCACCTTGGTCGTTTTCACAGCAATTGTCAAATCCAGCTGGCGTTCCATTGTATCCATCGGAAATGATCATTCCATCATTCACGATAATTGCACCCACTTTTTTGCGTTGACAATGTGAAAGCTGTGACCAAGATTCAGCCATCTTTAAATAAGCTGTATCGTAACGTAATTGTTTTTGTAATTCTTTATTCTCCATAATTCTTCAATGCGCAAAAATAACAAAGAGAAACAACACTATTTTTTAAATTTAGGATGTTTAACAAATTAATCCAATTCGATCTGATGGCTCCAGTAAATTTTCAAATTCTCAAATTCTCAAATCCTCAAATTCTCTTTATGCCGTAAATTTGTATCCTACCGCTCGAATCGAATGAAAATAAACTGGATTTTTCGGATCGTCTTCAAACAATTTACGGAACGATAATATGTAATTATCAATCGTACGTGACGTTGGAAATTGGTCTTTCCCCCAAATTTTATCCAAGATTTCGTCACGTGAAATAACGATGCCTTCTTTCTCAGCAAACAATTTCAGCAATTCTATTTCTTTCTTCGAAATGGTCACACCAACATTGGAGCGTAAATCTTTCACTTCAAAAGTTTCAAAATTGACTTCCTTCCCGCCAATAATTAAAGTGCTCGGTTGGCTATTTTTTTGTGTTAAGTGTTTTGTTAGAATGTTGACGCGCAACAACAATTCCTCGAGATCAAAAGGTTTACTCAAGTAATCATTTCCGCCCAATTTCAATCCTGCGATGCGATCTTCGGTAGTTCCTTTCGCCGATAAAAACAAAATTGGAACATCACCATGCTTGCGAATCTCTTTACAAATGTCCAAGCCGCTAACTTCAGGCAACATGACATCCAAAATAATCAAATCCATTTTGGCCAATTCCTGCGCTTGTTGAAAGGCAACGCGACCGTTGTGAATACACGTTACGTCATACTGATCCATTTCCAAATTCAACTGAATTAAATCAGCCAAACTTTTCTCATCTTCCACCAAGCAAACCTTAATCATACGCAAAATTGTTTCAACGAAGTTAAGGAATTTTCAAGACTGAAAATAGCCATGAAAAAGTTCAAATTTAAAGGCTTAAGAAAAGATAGGTGAATTTCATCCCTTTTTTGTTTTTAAACCTTGATGGTCAGAAAATTTAGACTAATTTTGCACTTTCTTACATTTTCAGGAGATGAGCACATCAAAAAAAATCAATTCTGCATTAATTTCAGTTTTCGACAAAACCGGTTTAGCACCGATTGTCCAAGAGTTACATAAAAACGGCGTAGTGATCTATTCAACAGGTGGAACACAGTCGTTTATTGAAGAAATGAACATTCCAGTAGAGCGCGTTGAAGACCTAACTTCTTACCCTTCAATTTTAGGAGGACGCGTGAAAACATTACACCCAAAAGTGTTTGGTGGAATTTTAAATCGTCGTGACTTACAAGAAGACCAAGAGCAAATTGCAGAATTTGACATTCCTGAAATTGATTTAGTGATTGTTGATTTGTATCCATTTGAGGCAACTGTTGCTTCAGGCGCAGATCATGCTGCCATAATTGAGAAAATTGATATCGGTGGAATTTCCTTGATTCGCGCAGCTGCGAAAAACTACAAGGATGTTGTGATTATCCCATCTCAAGCTCAATATGCTGAATTTCTTGAGAAGTTGGTGAACCAAAACGGAACAACATCAATCGAACAACGTGAATCATTCGCACGCGATGCATTCAACGTTTCTTCTCACTACGATTCAATGATTTTCAACTACTTCAACAAAGGAGAAAAAGAAATCTTGAAAGTGAGCATGCAACAAGCACAGGTATTGCGCTACGGAGAAAATCCACACCAAAAAGGAATTTTCCATGGCGATTTGGATGCAATCTTTGATAAATTGCACGGTAAAGAATTGTCTTACAACAACTTATTGGATGTCGACGCTGCTGTAAACTTAATGGCTGAATTTAAAAATGAAGCGCCAACCTTCGCGATTTTGAAACACAACAATCCATGTGGCTTGGCAATTCGTCCAACAATGAAACAAGCGTATGTAGATACCTTGGCTGGAGATCCAGTAAGTGCGTTTGGTGGAATCTTAATTGCAAATGGAGAAATTGATTTAGAAACAGCAGTTGAAATCAACGAATTGTTTTGTGAAGTGGTAATTGCACCAAGTTACAATGCCGATGCTTTGGAATTATTGAAAAGCAAAAAAAATAGAATCATTTTGGTTCAAAAAGAAGTTGCTTTACCAAAACGCCAAATCAGAACAATTTTGAACGGAATCTTAGAACAAGATAAAGACTTAATTA
>JBDLVK010000079.1:0-18679 GCA_039804825.1 Bacteroidota bacterium | reverse complement strand
AATATTATTTTGCTCAAAAGAATAATCATTGAATGAATATTTTTGTTCCGTGACTGAATTCCCCGCAGCGTTAATTGTAGCAATTTGTTTCCAGAAAATGCCATCCGCACTTCGCTCTAACGTAAAATAATCATTGTTTGCTTCCGTAAATGTTGACCAGAACAAGTGGTTAAATTCACCTTTCGATACACCTGAAAACTCTTTTAATTCAATAGGTAAAGCAACACAATCGCTGACTGAAACTGTTTTTGTGATTGGACATCCATCACAGCGAGTAACAGTCAAACTATAGGTAGTAGCACCTAATGGAGTAGCAGTGGCATTTGTCGTACTAGCTGAAAATCCTGCTGGTGAACTTGACCATGAATAGTTATAAGTTGATGTTTCAGAAAATAATATATCGTCAATTGAAGCAGCTGGAGGCACGACAGCAGGTGCAAGTAATCCACCCGTATTATTCCAAGAAAATACAATACGAACTGATTGGCCAGCATAGGCTGCCAAACTTATTGATACAGTTGAATAACTTCCTGGTGTTCCAAAATAAGGACCTCCAATTTGAACTTGTGTTGCAGTAGCTGTTAAAGCCGTTCCAGCCACTGGGACAACGCTTGTTGGTATCGCCCAAACTGTTAATGCAGCATTTGCATTTCCTCCACATTTCCACTTAAAGCTAAAATTTGCAGTACAATAAGAAGTTACAGTAAAATCTCTGTAAGCATGATTGGTAGCAGCATTTGAAGTTAAGAACCCACTTGTGATACTATAATTATTGTTTGTAGATGCAGTTCCAATATACAATCCTTTCGACCCACTTGCGAAAGCAGCCGTACCTTGATACCATTTATTGTATGTACCATTTACCAATGTAAAAGATTGTGTCGCTCCTTCAAAATTTTCACTAACAGTGTTTGTATTATCAACAGGTCCAATCGATGATAAAACAACCGGAGTACCTGCGCAAGCAGTCGTTGGGTTTGCATTTGTTGTCAACAACATTGTTGGGTGCACAGGAATAGTTACACTTGCTGTACCTGTACAGCCCGGAGTTGTACTTGTCGCGGTATATGTTGTTGTAACCGTAGGAGATATCGATAAAGCAGAATTTGCAGTACCAACAGGTGTTCCACCAACGGACCAAGTGTATAAAGTCATACTTCCTGGTAAGCTCAGAGTCGCCGTTGAACCTTCACAAACAAATGGCGGTGCGGTAATTCCAAAAGCTCCGGCACCAATAGTCACTTTTATATAATCTGTTCCTTGACATCCAGCTGCATTTGTTACGATAATACGATAGTAGATTGTACTTCCAGGTGTTCCAGTGAAAGAAGGATTGGTTGCCCCAGGGATATTAACCCATGATGTTGGTGTTCCAAAGAAATTAGTTGTTGTTGTAGATTGCCACTGATATGTTGTCCCTCCAGAAGCATTTAATGTAATTGGAAAACCAGAACATATGGTTTGATCAGGACCTAAATTAGGAACTGGAGAAGCCGCAACAGTTACAATTGCCTGATCTGTTGAAGCACAAGAGCCTTGAATTGCTGTTAATGTATAAGTCGTTGTTGCCGATGGTGTAACTGAAATTGTTGCCGTTTCTTGACCTGTACTCCATAAATAACTAGAACCACCTGAACCAGTAAGATTTACACTTCCATAAGTTGTTGACCCGAAGAAACCTGGTGTTGAACATGCGACCGCGTCCGCACCAGCATTAGCAACTGGAACAACAGTTGTATTAATTGTATATAATTGATTTAGGGGATTTCCACATAAATCATTCATATTGTTTACAGTCATTGAATAACTTCCAGGCGTTAATGCAGGTGAAATAGTTATTACCACCTGGTCTGTTTTTCCATTCACACAATTCGTTGTTGTTAGAGTTACGGTATGTCCTGGTAAACTAAAATCACTTGCTTGAAGGGTATTACAATCTATGTATTCAGAAAAGTTTACTGTAAAATTAGTTGCAGAAGCGCAATTGGTGGAGTAAGCATTCGTTATAGTGGGTGGTGTATTATCTACGATAGCAACATCGGCGGGATTGTTTTGAAATGTAAGGTTAAAACCAGCATTTGTACCACTATAATAATTAATACATAAAGCATAAACTTGAGTTGTATTTACAGCCTGAAGTTGATTATTGGTTGTTCCTGAAGCATCTTGAGAATTGGTTGTTCCTGCCGAATTCAGTCCTGTGGCACCAGTTGTAGCAGAGAAATTACAAGATAACTGTGTTTTACTAGCACATCCCCCAGTTATATTGTACAAAACAAAATCATAATCTGTAGACCCAGTTGGTGTAATCATAAAATCGAGGTTCCCATTTGATTGTGGACTAAACGAATACCAAACAGACCCACCACTTCCTGTACCTGAGTAACAAGATCCAGAATCATCATTGATATTTCCTGTATTTTCGTATTGATTCGCTGAAGTGTTCACAGTTGAATTTCCACAAAGCGGAATCGCACCGATACAATCACTTTCCGGCAAGGTTACTTTCTCATGAAGATCAGGAATGTATTCTTTTACAATAGCCTTCCAACCTTGGCCAACTCCAACTGAATTCCTAGGTTCATAAACGAATGTGAATGCCTTGGCTTTTAAGTTAAACGGCTTGTAATAACCATCATAAGCACCGATTAATAGGGAAGTATCAACACCTGAATAGATTTTTAAAATCGCTCCAGAAGGTATTTTTATTTCATTAAAAATTAATTCGATATAACCATGAGGAGCTTTTATTGTTGAAATCATGAAGCTGTTTTGAAAATCCCCAAATTCGCCTCCTTCATCAAAAACTACAGCATTATTTGATACAAAAATTTGATCATTAACTAATTGAATGTTTTCTTGCGCAATTAATGTTAATGTAAAAAAGAAAAAACAAATAAATCCAACTGTTTTCATATTCTATATGTTTGTTACAAAATTTTGTAGACAAGCATATAATTGTGGTTTCAGGATACAAAACTACGGTCATATAAACTAAAATCCTGAGGTGCTAGCCCCTCAAATTTAAAAGTGTATAATTGTTGACTATCAATACAATAAATGTTGTTTTTTTAACAATATTCAATGCAGTTTATTGCAGATTTCTTTAACATTTTCTGAATACTGCTCTATCGTATTTGTTTTTTTTATAGTTCGATAAAAACTTGTTCCGTCAACAAAAGAGGTAGAGAAATACTCCCAATAGTGCTTCATTTTTATCAGTACATTTCCGTCATTCGAAGATTCGTTTAAATGACTCTCAAGTAATAACATTAAAAAATCATAGAAGACTTCTGAGTGATCCTCGGGAAATTCACTTTCATCTTCCTGAATCATCTCAAAAATAAAGGGATTTGAAACAGCACCTCTACCAATCATCCAATGATGAATGGATGGAAAGCGTTTTTTTAAACTTCTAAAATCATCCACTGTAACTATATCACCATTATAGATTAACCTATGCTTCGACAAAGGAATGCATTCCTCAAATCGGTCATAATCACAACCTCCAGTGTATAGCTGTTTTCCATAACGCGCATGAACGATTATTTCACTCAATGGGTAGTTGTCCATGGCAGGAAGCAGATGAAGAATATCAGAGGTGTCTTCATAACCCATCCGCATTTTAATTCCGATATTCAACTTGGTTTTTGGTATTACTTCTTCTAATATCGAAAGCACTTTCTCTGGCTTGTTGAGTATTCCGGATCCTAAATCACGTTTTGCAACCATTGGATACGGACAGCCGAGATTCCAGTTCACTTCTTTATACCCTAAATCAGACAAGTAATTAGCCATTGTTAAAAAATCTTCCGCACAGCATGCCATTAGTTGAGGAACGACTTCCTCAAAAGGATTATTCTTTGGCAAAACGTCTTGCTTGGGACCATCCTTAATCGTTCCATCGTTCGACATTTTTAGATAAGGCGCATAAAAACGGTCAACATCACCCAGGGTTTGCTGAAAAGCATTCCTGAAATGATGATCCGTAAAACTTTGCAAAGGAGCCAAATACAAAAAGTCTCTCACGTTTGATTTTTTCACAAAGGTAATCGTATCAATAATAGTTGATACCCCATTAATATTCACAATAAATCTAAAAATGTACATGCACTCCTAAAAAGAGTTGTTTTTGAATAAATATTGTCCTAATTTTCGAGTTGCTAAGAAGAATCTCTATGAATACAGCAATAACAGAAGGAGTAAAAATATCGGTTAACACGCAGTTTCGATCTGATTTATCGCAAATCATGAGTAGCCAATTTTTCTTCAACTATCGCATTACTATTGAAAATCATAATTCGTTTGATATTCAATTAATTTCGAGAGATTGGTATATTTTCGACTCACTCAATGAACCAAGTTTCGTTTCTGGAAGTGGAGTTGTTGGTGAACAGCCCACACTAAAACCGGGACAAAACTTTACCTATACGAGTGGCTGCGAACTCTTGTCTGAAATGGGATTTATGAAAGGCTTTTATACCTTTAAAAACCTGAACAATGGCAAATTATTTCAGGTAATTGTTCCAACGTTCAAATTAATTTATCCTCCAAGGCTTAATTGATTTTGTTGCGATAAATTAGCAAAATAACTATGGCTGTAACAAATACAATCAGCGCAACATATAACAAATATGTTTGATATTTTTGATTGATTAGTTGCTCATTCAATTTTGCTTCATGCGATTCGGTGCGATTTGAAAGTTCCATCTCATCTAACATGTGTAGTATTTCTTGATCTTCAGTTTGTACAACAGCAAGTTCAGCGTAGTATTTTTCGAGTAAATCAGAATACCGTTCAGAATAAACCAATGCTTTTTCAAAGTTTTTCTGAAGTTTAAACATGTCTGATATAGCGAGATTAACATCCATTTCTTCCTTCAACAGTTTTTTACTTTTGGAATATTGTTCACACAACTGATAATAGGACAGAGCTTTGTCATATTGCTTCATTTCAACATATAAACCAGCAATGTTGTAATAACTTTCCGAAATAGATTTGGCATTTTTTGATTTAAGTCGCAATTCCAGTGCATTGTGAAAATAAGCCAAACTCGAATCCATTTTGCTTTCCTCGAAAAAAGCGATGGCCATATTGTTGTAGGCATGCGCTATCAAAGCTTTTGATTTCGATTTAAAACCATAGCGAGCACTTTTCTGAAAATACTCTTTCGCTAAAACATGTTTCTTTTGAATCAAAGCAATTTGCCCCAAGTAAGCATAGGCATTTGCAACCGATTCCAATTTACCCAACTTTAAACATTGCTTTTTGTAATGCTGCAAATAAGCTTCCGCTTTTGTATAATTCTGTAAATTGATATATGCCTGCGCTAAATTCGCTTCCGCCAAAAAAGCAGATGTTGGGTCTGGAGAATTTTTACCACACTTTAAGGACTTCAAAAAGTACTTTTCAGCTTGAACAGGTTTTCCTGCATACAAATAACCATTTCCCAACTCGTTTAAAATTTCCGTTTGAATTAAAAAATCTTCACGCTCCTCAAAATATGAATTGGAAGATTTCAAGTAATTTATCCCTTTTTGTGTTTCTCCGGTTCGAATTAAATAACTTCCCAATGATCGTTTACCGACATTAATCGCGAAATTGTTGTTGTTTTCTAAACCAATAAATAGAATTTCAAACGCATCATTTTTTAATGAATCCAAGTTGTTCCGCATGAAATAATTCCAATTATCGAGGGACTCAATGGCTCTTTCTTTGATTTCATCATTTGACCATTGCTTCGACTTGGTTTGAAACTCTTGAGACAGGAGTTGAAATGAAAGAATTTGGATCAATAACAGATATAAGATAGGTGGTTTCATAGCACAGTAATTAACATGAGATGATTTGTAACAATCTTCTTTGCAAGGATAGCGAACATTCGTTACTTTTGCAAAAAAAAACAGTGTCTATGTCAAACGCAATTTTTCAAGTTCCAGTTGCAAAAAATGAGCCCGTAAAAGGATATGCTCCTGGATCATCAGAACGTGATTCTTTACTAAAAAAATATAACGAATTATACAACCAAGCGCCTATCGATGTTCCTATGTACATCGGTGGAAAAGAAGTTCGCACGGATAATAAAAAACCGATGAATCCGCCGCACGAACATGCAAAAGTATTGGGTCATTTCAACTATGGTGATGCATCGCATGTTCAACAAGCAATAGATGCTGCCTTGGCTGCAAAAGCGGAATGGGCAAATTTACCTTGGGAAGAACGTGCTGCAATTTTCTTGAAAGCAGCTGATTTATTAGCTGGACCTTTCAGAGACAAAATGAATGCTGCTACAATGTTAGCACAATCAAAAAATGTATTCCAAGCTGAAATTGATGCTGCGTGTGAGTTGATCGACTTTTTCCGTTTCAACGTTCAATACATGACGCAGATTTATAAGGAGCAACCGGAATCTTTACCAGGAATGTGGAATCGTTTGCAATATCGTCCGTTGGAAGGATTTGTATTCGCACTAACACCGTTCAACTTTACATCAATCGCTGCAAATCTTTGTGCTGCACCAGCAATGATGGGAAATGTGGTTGTTTGGAAACCTGCTGATTCTCAAGTTTATTCTGCTCAAGTAATAATGGAATTGTTCAAAGCTGCTGGAGTTCCAGACGGCGTAATCAACATGATTACAGTTGACGGTCCTGTTGCTGGAGATATCATTTTCAAAAACAAACATTTTGCTGGTTTACACTTCACAGGTTCAACTGGTGTTTTCCGTCACTTGTGGAAAGAAATTGGTAACAATCTAGAAAACTACAGAACGTATCCACGTATCGTTGGAGAAACTGGTGGAAAAGATTTCATCATGGTTCACAAATCTGCTGATGCAGCTGAAGTAGCAACAGCAATGTCACGCGGAGCATTCGAATTCCAAGGACAAAAATGTTCTGCTGCTTCTCGTGCTTACATTCCGTCAAACCTTTGGCCAGATGTAAAACGTATTTACACGGAGCAAGTGAATTCTTTCAAACAAGGAACTCCTGCTGATACGTCAAACTTTGTAAACGCTGTAATTGATGGCCGTGCATTTGATAAAATCGCAGGTTACATCGATTATTGTAAAGCACAAAGTGATGCGGAAATCATTACTGGAGGAAATTACGATAAATCAACTGGTTATTTCATTGAACCAACTACTGTGGTAACAACGAATCCAAAATTCAGAACATTGAGTGAGGAAATTTTTGGACCAGTATTAACAGTTTATGTTTACGACGAAAATAAATTCGAAGAAACATTAAAATTGTTGGATGAAACTTCAGAATACGCATTAACAGGTTCCATTATGTCGAATGATCGTTACGCGATTAACTTGGCAACAAAAATGTTGGAAAATGCAGCAGGTAACTTCTACATCAATGACAAACCAACAGGAGCAGTTGTAGGTCAACAACCATTTGGTGGAGCTAGAGGTTCAGGTACAAACGATAAAGCGGGTGCAGCGATGAATTTATTGCGTTGGACTTCAGCAAGAACAATCAAAGAAACGTTTGTACCACCGGTTGATTACAGATATCCATTCTTAGGTTAAGATTCTAAATTGAATATGAAAACGCCTTCAATCGAGGGCGTTTTTTTTGTGTCAATCAATTTTAACAGTTGAAGAATCAAAGATTTTGTTGATTTCAAGAAAATAATTGCGGACTTTTGTACTGATTATGAGAAAAAAGGTTGAAATACTAGCGCCTGCAAAGAATCTTTTGCAAGGAATGTTGGCGATTAACTCTGGAGCAGATGCCGTTTACATCGGAGCTCCAAATTATGGTGCGCGTTCAAATGCGACGAATCCAATTGAAGACATTGCTGAATTAGTGAAATATGCTCATTTGTTCAAAGCACAAGTTTTCGTTGTGATCAACACCATTTTATACGATAACGAATTAGATGATTGTCAAAAATTGATTCATGAATTGTACAATATTGGGGTTGATGCTCTAATTGTTCAAGACATGGCGATTTTTGAAATGGACCTTCCTCCTATTGTATTGCATGCAAGTACACAAGCCAATAATCGTGACCCAGAACAAGTAAAATTCTTGCATGAAGCAGGAATGGAACGCATTGTTTTAGCACGCGAACTCAATCTGGATCAAATCAAAGAAATCCATGAGGCTACTGATGTTGAATTGGAATTTTTCGTTTCAGGAGCATTGTGTGTTTCATTCAGTGGAAACTGCTACATGAGTATTGCCGGCGGCGAGCGAAGTGCCAATCGTGGTTCTTGTGCGCAAAACTGCCGACTTCCATATGAATTAATCGATGGAACGGGAACAACCTTGATTTCAAGTAGTCATTTACTTTCCATTAAAGATTTAGACTTATCTGACCAACTTCCGAATTTAATTGAAGCGGGAATTACTTCCTTCAAAATTGAAGGTCGCTTAAAAGATTTGGTTTATGTGAAAAACAACGTTGCCTACTTACGCCAAAAGTTAGATAGCTTCCTTGAAAACAACGAACAGTACCAAAAAGCTTCATCAGGTCGAACAATTATCAACTTCGACCCGCAAATGGACAGAAGTTTCAACCGTGGTTATACCGATTATTTTGTGAATCAACGTACAAAGAAAATTGGTTCATGGGAAAGCCCTAAATCACAAGGACAGTATATAGGAAAAGTTACCAACTTTACAGAAAAAGGTTACTTTATTGAGAATGCCGATCAATTGAACAATGGCGATGGATTGTATTTTATCAATGAAAATGGAGAAGCGGATGGATTGCAAATCAATGTTGTTTTAAACGATTTAGTTATTCCAAATACCTACAAGACAATTCCTGTTGGAACCGATATTTACAGAAATTCAGATGCAGCATTTAATCGTTTGGTTGAACGTGAAGATGCAACAATTCGTAAGATTGGTGTTCAGCTTTCATTGAATGAAACAACTGAAGGATTTGAATTGATTGTAATCGATGAAGACGGACACAAAAGTGCAGCTTCTTTCGCTGTTGAAAAAGAAGTTTCAAACAAGGGTGAGCAAGTTTTGGAAGACATTAAAAAGAATCTTTCTAAGACTGGAAATACGCCGTTTATTGTGGATAAAATCGAATTGAATCTATCAAACAATTGGTTCTTGGCAAGCTCAAAAGTCAACGAAATGCGCAGAGAAGCCTTGGATAATTTGATAACCGTTCGAATTGATGAATACGTGCGTTTGGAGAAACAAATTGTAAAGACCGATCATCCTTTCCCTGTTCAACAATTGGATTTCACCTACAATGTGTCCAACCGTTTAGCAAGACAATTTTATAAACGTCACGGTGTAATTGAAATTGAAAAAGCATTTGAATTGCAATGGGATCCTGGGAAATCACGTGTGATGACAACCAAGTATTGTGTGAAATACGAATTGGGGAAATGTCCGAAATTCCAGCGCGAATCCATGGGAGAAAAAGTCGTTGAACCCTTAACCTTGAAACATGGCGAAAACGAATACAAATTGAAATTCAATTGTAAGCCATGTGAAATGGAGATTTGGGAAAAAGATGCAGAATTAACATTTGAAGAAGATTTATAATATGAAGACTATGAAATACTTATTACCACTATTAATGCTTGGATTTTTGTTGAATTCATGCGCGAAAAAGAAAGCAGAAAAGCAGGCTGCAGAAGATGACAAAATCATTCAGCAATATTTAACAGATCATGGTTTGACGGCCACAAAAACGAGCACTGGTTTATACTACATTATTGAAACACAAGGTACTGGACCAAGTTGTATTTCGACTTCAGATGTGAAGGTTGCCTACAAAGGATATTTCACAGATGGTTCTGTTTTTGACCAAAGTTCGGCAGCGGGAATTACCTTTAATTTACAAGGAGTAATTGCAGGTTGGACAGAAGGAATTCCATTTTTCAAAGAAGGTGGAACTGGGAAATTGTTATTACCATCAGCGCTTGGTTATGGAAAATCCGGCACAACGGGGATTCCAAAAAATTCAGTTTTGATCTTTGATATTGAATTGTTGCAAGTCTTGTAACAATTTTACTTTAAACATTTGAAATAATCGTACGGTTCTAAACATTCGTTGCACTGATAATGTGCTTTGCAGGCTGTACTTCCGAAAAGACTTACCATGCGCGTGTTGCGAGATCCGCATTTTGGACAAGGAACGACAGTTGGCTCAGCGAACAAAACGCTTTTGTCTACTTCATTTTCAGGTGGGGCAATTCCGTATTCTAATAATTTTGCTTTCCCTGATTCAGAAATCCAATCTGTGGTCCAAGCTGGTGCTAACACCAAATCAACAGAGACATTTGGAATGCCTTTTTCGTTTAATTTTTCAATGATTTGTTCTTCAATCATTTTCATAGCAGGACAACCGCTATATGTTGGAGTAATCGTAATAAAACACTGATTATTTTCAAGCTTTACTGCTCGAATTACACCAAGATCTACAACTGTTAAAACTGGAATTTCAGGATCAGCAACTTCTTCTAAATAGCTCCAAATGTCATTTTCTGTTACCATTGCATATTAGGATAAGCTCGCTGCATGTATTGCAACTCTGCTAAGATATAACCTAAATGCTCAGAATGCAAGCCTTTTCTTCCTCCTTCTTGTTTCCAATTATTGGTAGGAATTGTCAAGTTTGCTTCGGTTAACACAGCTGTTACAGTTGCATTCCATTCATTTTGAATCTCTTGCAAACTTGGAACGATACCTTTCTCAACTAATTCAGCGTCAACCTCATCTGTGAAAAATAATTCGTTCGTGTAACGCCATAAGGTATTCAATGAATCTTGTATGCGTGCGTTTGATTCTTCTGTTCCATCGCCTAAACGAATCACCCATTCTGATGAATGTTTCAAATGGTATTTCGTTTCTTTCAATGATTTTTCAGCAATTGCAGCCAAGTGTTTGTCCGTACTGTGTTGTAATTTTTCAAACAAGGGTTTGCGATACGCATCAAAGAAAAACTGACGCAACATCGTCATTCCAAAATCGCCGTTTGGCTGTTCGACCAATAATACATTCTTGTAATCACGGTCGAAACGCAAAAATGCCAAAGCATCTGCATCGCGTCCTTTGCCTTCTAATTCTCCGGCATAACCTAACAAACTTGTTGCTTGTCCAACTAAGTCCAACGAAATATTTGTCATGGCAATATCTTCTTCTAAGATTGGTCCGTGACCACACCATTCAGATAAACGGTGACCAAGAATTAAACTATCATCGCCCAAGCGAAGTACGTATTCAAAAAGAGAATTCATGTTCAATTAAATCAAGTTTTTAATTACATGTGCGAAATACCATCTGGTACGTCGTAAAATGTTGGGTGACGATACACTTTCGAATCTGCTGGTTCGAACAAAGAATCTGCATCTGATGGATCGGATGCTACCAAATTATTTGATTCAACAACCCAAATACTGATTCCTTCCGATCTACGTGTGTAAACGTCACGCGCATTTTCAATTGCCATATGAGCATCTGCAGCGCGCAAACTTCCAACATGTTTATGATTTAATCCTGCCTTGCTACGAATAAAAACTTCCCACAATGGCCATTCTTTTTTTGTCATCTTCACTTATTTTTGATGGTTTAACTCCCTAAAAAAGTCAACCATTATCAATCGTAATTTTTTCTCTGATTAGAATTATGCGCTTTTACGAGCAGCACGTTTTGCAGCAAATGCATTCGCAGCCTCTCTCACCCACATTCCGTTTTCTTTTGCTTTACGGCGTGCATCCACACGTTCTTTGTTGCAAGGTCCATTACCTTTTACCACTTCCCAGAATTCTGTCCAATCGATTTCACCGAACTCATAATGTCCAGTTGCTTCATTGAATTTCAAATCTTTATCAGGAACAGTTAAGCCAATTAACTCCGCTTGAGGAACAGTTACGTCCACAAATTGTTGACGCAATTCGTCGTTTGTGTGACGTTTAATTTTCCATTGAACAGATTGTGCTGTGTGTTTCGAATCAGCATCACTTGGACCAAACATCATTAATGCAGGCCACCAGAAACGATTCAACGCATCTTGCGCCATTGCTTTTTGTTCTGGAGTTCCTTGCGCCAATTGCGTCATGATTTCAAAACCTTGACGTTGGTGGAACGATTCTTCCTTACAAACACGCACCATTGCACGCGCATAAGGTCCATACGAACAACGACACAAAGGAACTTGATTCATGATCGCCGCACCGTCAACTAACCAACCAATTGCACCCATATCGGCCCAAGTAAGTGTTGGATAATTGAAAATTGACGAATATTTCGCTTTTCCAGTGTGTAAATCATCGATTGTTTCTTCGCGATCAGCACCTAACGTTTCAGTGGCACTGTACAAGTACAATCCATGACCCGCTTCATCTTGCACTTTCGCAAGAAGTACCGCTTTACGGCGTAAATTTGGTGCACGTGTGATCCAGTTACCTTCAGGCAACATTCCTACAATTTCTGAATGTGCATGCTGTGAAATCTGACGAATCAATGTTTGACGATACTCTTCTGGCATCCAATCATTCGGTTCGATTTTTACATCATTGTCAATCTTTTCTTGGAACTTACGCTCCAAGTCTGAAATATTAATGTCTCTCATAACGGTTTTCTCTCAATGACAAATTTAAGGAAATAACTTTAGTGAAATAAACAAGTGAGGATAAAAAAGGTTTGGGAAAGCGCACAAATAAAATTGGTGTACAAAATCGCTTAGAAATGTGAATTTTAGCGAATGCTTGTTCAAAAAACTAAACTAGAAATTGGAGATACCTTAATTGGTTTGAGTTTCTTGCAATCCTATTTTTTCTCAAATGATTTAAAAGCACCAATTGATTTCATACACTATCCATACAGTATCTATGCTTTATCTATGGCTTATCCATGCTTGATCCATCTAGTTGCCATTTATAAAAAACTTGAAGCCCTTATAAACATTCAGGATTAGCATCATTCAAAAACCACAATTTTCTGAAGAAAATTAATAAATGTGACTTGTATTCAAAAACAAAAATTGGATTCCTATTGGACGATTAGTTTTTCTACTTCAACAATTTTTTCATTTTTCATTAATCGAACAAAGTATGTACCTGCAGAAACTGGAAGCGAAAATATATGCGTGGTAAAACCAGCCATTATCAATTCGGAATTAATCACTTTTCCTTGCGTATCGCATACCTCCAATTTGTAATTCCCATCCTTTAAATCACCAAAATATATACTAATTGATTCACCACTAAAAACAGGATTAGGCGCAATTGTTACTAGTGTTCCATCACCAACATACCCTTCAGAAAAAACATTCACATCGATTAGTTTCGATATAGTATCGTTTTGTCCTCCACAGCCGTAGGCAATCAATATTACAGAATAAGTTCCAAACTCGGAATATACATGTGTGACAGAATCAATGTATTCAGATGTCTCCAAGGTATCTCCATCTCCAAAAATCCACTTATATGATCCTGCTTGTACACTTTGGTTAATGAATTCTACGTTACCTGAATTATTTGAATACGAAAATTCTGAAATTGGATCATCCAAAAAGCCAAGACAATTCGTCTTTAAAACGTAACCAAAAATGCCCGCGTTTCCGGCATTTAAATAATCATAATTTTTTACTGTTCCAGATGTAATGAATCCTCCATCATTTGTAACTTCAAAATCCCATAAATCATAATATGGCTCGTTAATACTATCAGTAAACGACCAATAAACATAATCTCTATTCCAAAGTGTGGAGCCATTAATGTGTCTGCTAAAAATTCGAACAGTTTGATAATATCTTGATGTTAATGGATTCCCTTGTTCATAAATGGTATCATGGAAATACATGTAAGATCCCGAGAAAATACTATCATTAATTTGCCTCATTTCTAATGGTGTCGAATACGAACTAAGGTTGGTCCAACTTTCTCTTAAAGTATCTCGCCAAATTTGCTGATAATTTGAATTTAATTTCGATAGAATTGGTTTATATTTATAAATCTGGTTATTAGTCCCAAAAACTTCAGAAACATTGTAACCATGAATTATACTACCATCTCCAAGAATAAGCGTTCCAAAGCCACCATATGTGTTTATGTTGTCTTGAAAAATATTGTGTTCAATTATATTACCTATTTCATCCATAACGAAAAAATGAACTTTGCTCCATGAAGATCCGACGACCTCATCAAAGAATATCGATTGTTCTGTCAACGATAATAAATAATAATTACCTGATTTTATAAATTCATTTACACCATATTGTGGTTTAGGGTAATTCGTTTGTAGGTTGTGAAATCGATGTGTCCATACGGTATCACCATATTGATTAATTTTCATAACTATTACACCTGTTTCCCCATCAAACCCAATGCTTGGATCACTATCAGTTGTTCTATCCGAATATGTAAAAGCTGCTAGATAAGTACTGTCCTCATTAGAAACAATTAGCTTACCCAAATCAAAAAAATCTAAACTATCATTATAGAATTCAAATAAAATTTTGTCATTAACGATATTTCCATCAATATCCACCTCTGTAATTTGAGGATATCTTCCAATAGACGTCCAGTTCGTGTAGCCAAACATAAAATTCCCTCTGAAATTTGTGTCTAATTGGGTACGCCCACCATATGCTTGATTGTATTCATTTGTACTGTAATTTCTCTGAAAATAATCTAGCGTTCCATCTAAATCTAATTTTCCAAATACAATATCGCAAGAATTTCCATAGCCAGTAGTTGCACCAAAATAATAACAGCTGTCTGTTACATAGATATCATGTATTAGTGAAAAACTGTCCTGAAACTGATAAATTTTCTGAAATGTGGATTGAGCCTTTCCATGGTTGCAGAAAGTCAATAGAAAAAATACAATCAATCTAACCTGTTTCATTTTCATCATTTCGACAGAAGAGTTTAGCTGTTAATTCAAATCTACATCAAATATTGAGTTTTTCCAAGTTATTCACTTAATCCATCCAACAAATCAGCCATTTTTACGAGACAAATGCTTAAATTTGGGGCTTAAAAAATAAATTTCATGACTCCAAAGTTTCATAGCTTACAAATTGCAGATGTTCGTAAAGAAACAGAAGACACTGTTTCTATTGCATTTGAGGTTCCAACAGCTTTAACATCAGACTATTCTTTTTTACCAGGACAGTATTTGACATTGAAAGCGATTATCAATGGTGCTGATACACGTCGTTCGTATTCCTTGTGTTCTGCTCCGTTTGAAAATGAGTGGCGTGTGGCTGTTAAACAGGTGGAAAATGGAGTTTTTTCAACGTATGCCAATGCTTCATTGAAAGCTGGAGATACGATGGAAGTAATGACTCCGACAGGAAATTTCTGTTTGAAACCAGATGCAAACGCGAAGAAAACCTATGCGTTATTTGCTGCGGGAAGTGGAATTACGCCGATTCTTTCGATTGCAAAAACAGCATTGAAAGAGGAGCCAAACAGTGAAGTAAATTTGTTCTACGGAAACAAAAATTTCAACTCAATCATCTTCCGCGAAGAGGTTGAAGCATTGAAAAACACCTATATGAATCGCTTGCGTGTTGTACATGTATTGTCACGTGAGAGCTTAGGAAATCAAATTCAAAAAGGACGCATTAACAAAGAAAAATGTGATGATTTGTTCAAAGCATTTTTAGCAAACGATACCATCGATGCAGTTTATGTTTGTGGTCCTGAGGAAATGATTTTGGGTGTGAAAGACAGTATGTTGGAAAATGGTGTTGATGAAAAATCAATTCATTTTGAACTATTTACAACGCCAGGTGTTAAGAAAACGGCTGATGTTGCACCAAGTACTGAGGCGGCAATCGCTTCGAATGTTTCCATTATCTTGGACGGTGACACGATTGATTTGGCATTGAATTCGGATGGCGAAACAATTTTGGATGCTGCACAACGCGCTGGTGCTGATTTACCATTCGCTTGTAAAGGTGGTGTTTGTTGCACGTGTAAAGCAAAAATCATGGAAGGAACTGCAAAAATGGATGTCAATTATGCTTTGGAAAAAGACGAAGTTGAAGCAGGTTACATTTTGACGTGTCAAGCGCATCCAACAAGCGAAAAATTAATCGTATCATTTGACGAATAGAAATTATGGCATTATTTGGGATTTTTAAAAAAGATAAAGGCAATCAAGCAAAAAAAGGATTTTACGAAATTCCAGTTGGTGCCATCGAACGTTTGACAAGCGACACTGTAAAAGTTGTATTTGATGTTCCTGCTGAATTGAGCAAAGAATTTCAGTTTATTCCAGGACAATACATCAACATTGCGGCCGATATCAACAGTAAGGAAGAACGTCGTTCGTATTCGATTTGCAGTGGTCCAACAGAAAAATTAGCGGTTGCAGTAAAAGCAATTGCGAATGGAAAAATGTCGAACTTCTTGAACACTGAAATAAGTGCTGGAACTGAACTTCACATTTCAAAACCAGAAGGTTCATTCACCTTAGCAAAAGATGCGAAAACAGTTGTTGCCATTGCAGCAGGAAGTGGAATCACTCCTATCCTATCGATTGCAAAATCAATGAATAACACGAATGGAACGGTTCACTTGTTTTATGGAAACAAAACGAAGGAATCAACCATTGCAGCCTACGAACTTTCGGCTTTAGCACATGTTAAAGCAACTCATTTCTTAAGTGGGGAAACAGTTGAAGGAACGGTTCATGGACGCATCACGAAAGAATCATTCACTGAACAAATCAAAGCAAATCTTGATTTATTGAAAGCGGATGCCTTTTTCTTGTGTGGGCCAGAACAAATGATCTTGGATGTCAAAGAAGCACTTGAAATGTTTGGCGTAGCGAAGGCTAAAATTCATTTCGAATTGTTTACCACTCCTATTTTAATGAAATCGGAAGAACAAGTTGTAACCGCAGCGTTCAAAGGAACGAGTAAAGTTAAAGCGATTTTAGATCACGAAATGATTGAATTCAACTTAGCGACAGACGGAAAATCCTTGTTAGAAGCAGTTGAAAACGAAGGAATGGATGCACCTTTCTCTTGTAAAGGTGGTGTTTGTTCGTCGTGCAAAGCAAAAATCAAAAAAGGAAGTGCTTCCATGAAAATCAATTATTCGTTAACGGATAAAGACATTGAAGAAGGCTATATTTTGACATGTCAAGCGCATCCAACGAGCGAGGAATTAATTATCAGTTTCGATGAGTAAGAAAACGATCGTTGTTGTTGGTGCGAGTCGTGGAATTGGAAATGCACTCGTTCAACTTTTGGCGAGCAATCCAAATCACGAGGTAATTGCATTGTCGCGTGACCTTGAAAAAATGAAAACTGCTTTTCACGGAATGACCAATGTTGTTCCAATGGCATTTGATTTAAGTTCGAATGTTCGTGCACAAGCAGAAGGTATTTTCTGGAACCTTGACAAAATAGATGTATTGATTAACAACGCTGGTTTATTGGTCAACAAACCGTTTACAGAATTGAGTCATGCTGATATTTCTTCATGTTACCAAGTAAATGTTGTTGGTGTGATGGAAACCGTTCAAGCAGCAGTTTCGAAGATGAATTCAGCAGGAAGTCACATTGTGAACATCAGTTCGATGGGTGGATTTCAAGGAAGTGTGAAGTTTGCTGGATTGAGCGCCTACTCTACATCCAAAGCAGCTTTATGTAGTTTCACGGAATTGTTTTCAGAAGAATACAAAGATTCAACGATAAAAATGAATTGCTTATGTCTCGGAGCTGCTCAAACAGAAATGTTAGAAGAAGCGTTCCCAGGTTACGAAGCTCCAGTTTCTGCAGAAAAAATGGCGGAATACATTGCTGATTTTGCTTTGAATGGAAATCAGTGGTTTAATGGGAAAATATTGCCTGTTTCGTTGTCCACACCTTGATTGGTGATTCGTAATTCGTGATTCATAATTTGTAATTGGTAATAATTACTAATTTCTAGTCACTAGTTTGTTACTTTTAAAAAAAACTACATTTACACTAAAAACAAAACGACTTGTTCAACTTTCGACGACATAGAAAAAATTTGAGTGAAGCGGAGCTAATTGAATTGGCGAAGCAAGATTCGTTTTATTTTGGTGAATTGTACAATACCTATTTCGATCGTATTTTTCGATTTGTATTTAAGCGTTTGGGTGGAAACGAAGAAGTTGCTGGTGATTTAACGCAGCAAACCTTCATGAAAGCGATGGCGAATATTGGAAAGTACGAAGATCGTGGTTTACCTTTCTGTAGTTGGTTGTATCGCATCGCACAAAATGAAGTATCGATGTTTTTCCGTAATGCCAAGAAAGATTATACAGTTGACATTGATGAGGGAAAATTCAAAGACATGTGTGATGAAGCGAATATCGGAAAATACATGTCGGCTGATGATCAAGAACAATTGATCGAATTATTGAACGGCATGGAACAAGAGCATCTGGATTTAATCGAATTGCGCTTTTTTCAAGAATTAAGTTTCAAGGAAATTGCTGATATTTACAGTATTACGGAAGCCAATGCAAAAATGCGTGTTTACCGCATATTGGAGAAGTTAAACAAAAAGTGGGTAGATACCACAGAACGTAGCGAACACTAAGATGAGAAAGTTTTCAATCAATACAGATAAAAAATTAGAGCCAACTGACGAGCAAATCAAGCGTCAGAAGGACTTCTCGCGTTTGCATCACGATTACGAACGTTTAACGAAACGCGGAAAAAAACCCATTTACCGCGATCCGAAATTGTATTTAT
>JBDLVK010000078.1:0-3780 GCA_039804825.1 Bacteroidota bacterium | reverse complement strand
TCATTTTTAGCAAAAGAATTGAATATTCGATTGGTGTTTTGTGCTTGTATGTAGGTAGAAAATAGTACTACTGAAATGAGTAAAAACTTCATAGTTAATTTTTTTCAAGTTCAATAATAAGCGAACTTTTCGAGTTAATCGTTAGTTGATTTTTTAGTTCAATGTTCTTTTCCGAAATAACCTCCTTTATTGCTTTAAATCCAGTTAATTCTTCCGAAAATCGGCTCAAGTCAATTGTTTGGTTTTCTAAGGAATTATTTAAAACAACCATTACCTTCTCATTGTTCAACTTTCTGAAATAAACATAAACGTTATTCTGAGGAATGAATTGAACTGTTTGCCCCATATGAATCACTTCTGATGTTAAGCGCCAATTCAACAGTTTCTTTGTAAATGAAAAATAAGCCTCTTGTTCAGCTGTTCTACCTTCTTGTAAATTTTCGTTTTTAGTACCATAAGGAAGAAATGCATTGTACTTGTCGGATGTCCAACCTCCAGGAAAATCTCTTCTAATATCAGCATCTCCTTTATCTTTATTACCCTTCATTCCTAGCTCACTGCCATAATAAATTTGAGGTATACCGCGACTGGTGGCCAAAAGTGTCATCATTAATTTATAATCATCTAAGGAAGCGAACAATTCATTGAAACGCTGTGTGTCATGGTTCTCAGAAAAAATCAATAGGTTGTTAGGATTCTTATAAACGAAATCCAAGGCTAAATTGTCGTAAAATCGCATTAAGCCATTGTTCCAGCTGGAAGTTGTCTCTGAAAAAGCCTTCATCATTGCTTCTTGCATAGTAAAATCCATTACAGTTGGCAAATAGCTATTAAAGCTTTGTGTGGCAGCCAAAGGACTGTCTTTTTGCCAATAGGAATTTTGTGCTTGCGAGCTCATCCAAACTTCACCAACAATATTAAAGTTTGGGTATTCATCCATGATTGCTTTCGTCCAAAGTGCAATTCCTTCCTTGCTATTATAGGAATAGGTGTCAACGCGTAAACCATCTAAATCAGCATATTCAATCCAAAAAATAGTGTTTTGAATTAAATAGTTTAAAACAAGCGGATTGCTTTGATTTAGATCGGGCATTGAACGCACAAACCACCCGTCTTCACACAGCATTTTATCTTTTTGACTCTTATTCGGATCTGTAATCGAAGCCATTCTATAATTGGTCTGTGCATATCCAGGAAATTGATGCAGCCACGTGTAGGTTGGCAAATCGTTGATCATCCAATGATTTGAACCCCAATGATTTGGAACAACATCCATTAACATTTTCAATCCTTTTTTATGCGCTTCGGAAACCAAATTAACATAATCTTGATTCGAACCGTAGCGTGGATCAATTTTGTAAATATCACTTTGTCCGTATGTGTGATAAGAATATGCAGAATCATTGTCCACCATCAATGGTGTAGACCAAATAGCTGTAGCACCAAGTTCTTTTATATAATCCAGATGATTAATTATTCCCTGAATATCACCCCCATGTCTTCCTCCAGGATTACTTCTGTTGGCTTTTTCGACTGTTTGTGGATGAGAATCATTCTCAATAGTTCCGTTGGCAAAGCGATCTGGCATCAAGAGATAAATGACATCAGAACTATTAAATCCATTTCGTAATTTCGAATCAATTTTACGTTCTTTAAGTTCGAAAGGAATAGTACAAATGACTTTTTTCCCTTGTTTTAGGTTGAAATTATAGATCCCAGCTTTTTGTCCAAATGTTTCGATTTTAACGAATTGGTAATTTGGGTTTTCTGTTTTCGTAATTCCCAAAATGCGCATACCTTCCAATTCAATTGAATAGTTTGCAACGTTTTTTGCGTGAATCATCACTTCAACCTCGTGATGCTCCATTCCAGTCCACCAAAAATGAGGTTCAAGATGTTCGATTTTTAATTTCTGAGCAGAAAGTGAATTTCCAAGTCCCAGAAATAGAAATCCAACGATTAACAGTTGCTTTAAAAATGTGACCTTATTCTTCATGTATACTAATTGCTTATTCGATAGTTAATGATTTACGAAGTTGACCATCCTCAGATTGAAGATAGATGAGTTGATTTTTAGTCGCTAGAGGTACTTCTTGCCCCTGCATGTTAAACGCTTTAATTGGAACAAAAAGTGGTACTTTTAATTCCTCAATTGTAAGTTGGCAAGGATTTGTAAGACCATTATATACTAGTTGATTAGTTGCTGAATTGGCACGGTTCAAAATAAAATTCGATATGGAAGATGTAACATGGCCACCCCAAGCCTGTGTAATTGCATTCAAAAAGTCATTATCGGAAAAGCCGTAATCGTAACTTTTGTAATTATCGTCTAATGCTGCAGTAGAAATGAGTGCTTGTTTGGTATCTAGCAGATTGACTAAATCTGTTTGATTGTAAAATGTTGCGAGAGCTTCTTGCAGGTAAAAACTGAATCTATCCTTGAAATAGGGAACGGCCATTATTCGGGTATAAAGCGGTCTTGTTTCGCTTGTATTTGACCAACTGTAGATAGATCGATTTGACCAATCAATACCAAACCAATCAATTCCAAAGGTATTGTCCATGTCATATTCCATAAAAACGAAGCGACCATCAGAAGGACGTTGATATAGAAAGAAATTGTTTTTATTGTAAGCATGTCCGTCCCAATGACCTGCTAAAATTTCGATTACCAAGGTTTTTAAATACAAATCAACATCAAAAACCGACTGAATGGCACAAGGGAAATCAGCCGCTGAAGAGTTGTTTAGGACAGCTAAAAACTGAATTAGTCCGCTGTAATCATTGACTGTAGTATTTGTTTTTAACTCGTATAAATTAGAATAATTAGCTGAATTTGTTCCAAGATAATTCAAACTTGCGCCCCATGAAGCTTTGTATAGATTTCCAGAATCATCATTTGGGAATCTACTTTGCAGAAATTGTTCGTCAATATGTTCGGTATTGAAATACAAGCCTTTGTATTCATCGTTTATAAAAAGTTTTACGTAACTGTTTCGAGCGACAGGAACATTTGAGGCTTGAAGTAAATGTGCCGAAAGATAGGATCGAAGAATCGATGGGTCATTGTGTTCACCGTTTAGATTAATTTTTTCTAAACCATGCCATTTTCTTCCTTGAATAAATGAATTCATTGAAATCTTAAAGGACTTTTTTCCTGCATATCTGGATGTGTTCCCTCGTAAACGGAAACCTACTGAATCGATTGTATCCGTGAATGTTGAAGTTTCGTAAATAAAATAAGCCGGATATTCATTGTTCGATTCAAGACTGTCTTGGTTTAACATGTTCGCCAAAAAAACAGGATCCACGTAAACTTTAAATGACGCAACTTCGTCCTCCAAAAAAACTACATTATTCGGTGGGTTCACCTGCTGAGCCCTCAAGCAAAACGATGATAAAATCAAATACGTTAAAAATAGTTTTTTAAGCATTTTTTTAGTTGGTTTTAAAGATTTTATAATTACTTAGCGTTAAAAATACACTAAGCAAATGATAATTTCAACTTTTTTTTGAAAATGGAAGTGGTTTTGAATAATTGAGTAGAAAGTGCAAAAATTGAATTTCTTCTTTTACTGTAGCTTGTTAGATGAATAAACGCTTTATTTTATTGATCAAATTAGATATTGAACCAGAGTTTTCAATTTTTAATTTGCTCCTTGGAGAAAACGCCCATACTGACCACCCTAAAACGGAGTATACTGACCAGTCATTTTCATTTGCCTAAAAGAACGATTTAAGAGGTTATCTTATTTTCCAAAAATATTACTTTTTTTCGAT
>JBDLVK010000077.1:0-31072 GCA_039804825.1 Bacteroidota bacterium | reverse complement strand
CTGAAGCAGGTTCATTTATGTTCATGGACGATGGAATCCAAATGGAAACTATTTTTGGAGATGGTAGTACGCAATCCAATTCTGGAGGATTTATGAGTAAACTTTGGGGAGCTGGAAAACGCTTGTTAACTGGTGAAAGCTTGTTTATGACAGCGTATACACATCACGGAACTGGGAAAGCGCGTGTTGCTTTTGCTTCGCCTTATCCTGGGAAAATTATTCCTATCGATTTAAGTGAATACAACGGAAAAATCATTTGCCAAAAAGATTCATTTTTGTGTGCTGCGAAAGGTGTAGCAATCGGTATTGAGTTTCAACGAAAACTTGGAACAGGATTGTTTGGTGGTGAAGGTTTCATTATGCAAAAATTGGAAGGCGACGGAATGGCTTTTTGTCACGCTGGTGGACACATTTTAAAACGCACATTAAAACCTGGTGAAGTATTACGCGTTGATACAGGTTGTATTGTTGCATACACGCAAGAGGTTGATTACGATATCCAATTTGTTGGAGGAATTAAAAATACCTTATTTGGTGGTGAAGGAATGTTCTTTGCAACCTTGAAAGGACCAGGTGAAGTTTGGTTGCAAACCTTGCCAATTTCACGTTTGGCTTCTAGAATTCTTTCCTACGGAACTGGTCCGCGCAAAGAAGAAGGATCTATACTGGGCGGACTCGGAAATTTATTGGACGGAGACGGCAGGTAACTAACGTTTAAATAGTGTCGGGCGAGTCATAATGGAAGAAAGAGGAATCTTGTTCCATTCTTCAAGGGTTGGACTCAAACTGATGGTATTCATTTGATTGGAAGTAGCAGTTTTTTTTGATGTAATTCCATTGAAAACTGTTGCATCTGAGTCATACGTGAAATGGCTAACACTAACTGTTTTTCCTTTAAATTCAAATAGAGAAGGAGTGAAGGTTGCATTTTCTTTAAAGTTGACAATGAAGGAATTGGGCGTTAGTTGTACTAATTTATGTTGAGCAGTTCCACCAATGATTTGTTCTCTGTATTTTATTCCAAAAACATAATATTCACCTTCCAGGATACATGGAATTGAATCATCTTTTTGGACACCGAACAAGTAACCATTTTCAACACGGTACTTAGAAGATTCGCGAACGGTTTCCCTGGAAATTTGGTTGTAAATTGTTGAAATTGCGAAAATACCTTTTGCTGAAAATTCATAATCAATATCTGCTGAATCGCTTGAATAAATTCCGTAAAAGGACTTTGGAACAGTACTTATTTCGGGTGAGTTTGGCGGTAAAGTAATTGCGAAATCGTACGAGGTTTGAGCGATACAAGTGATAGAAAATAAGAGGATTGTAAAGACACTAGTTAAAACCTTCATGTTGTATTTTTTTTGAATTCAATTATTTTTTTCTTGCTTCAATGCGCCAATTTTTATTAACTTAAATAAGAAAACTGAAAATTATGCAAAAAAGATGGCTTGTCAAAACGCCGGTAGAAAGTACACTAGTAGAAGAATTTCGTTCAACACTCAAAGTAGATCGCATTGTCGCACAATTATTAATTCAACGAGGAATAACAACATTTGAAGCTGCTGAATCTTTTTTTAGACCTAAGTTAGAGCAATTGCACAATCCTTTTTTCATGAAGGATATGCAGGAAGCTGTGCAGCGCGTGAATTGGGCAATTGAGAAGGGCGAAAAAGTGTTGCTATTTGGAGATTACGATGTGGATGGAACGACGGCTGTGGCATTGATGTATAGTTTTTTAAAAAATAAGCATGAAGCGCTCGATTACTACATTCCAGATCGCTATTCTGAAGGATATGGTGTCAGTTATCAAGGAATTGATTTTGCTGCTGAACATGGTTTTTCTCTAATTATTTCATTGGATTGCGGTATTCGATCCGTAGATCATGTGCGTTACGCCAAAGAAAAAGGTGTTGATTTTATTGTATGTGATCACCATAATCCTGGAAATGAATTGCCAGATTGCCTTGTTTTAGATCCAAAACGTTCAGATTGCGATTATCCATACAAAGAACTATCAGGTTGCGGCGTTGGATTTAAACTTTTGCAAGGTTTATGTGTCGAAAATGATTGGAATCAGAACGAACTTTTTGGTTTTCTCGATTTGTTAGCAGTTAGCATTGGAGCTGATATTGTTCCCGTCACAGGTGAAAATCGTATACTTTGTTTTCATGGGATGAAGCAATTAAATGATCATCCGCGTCCAGCGTTTGTTGAATTGTTGAAAATCGCTAAACGTGAATTTCCAGTGACTTTGACAGATGTTGTCTTTACTATTGCGCCGCGCATTAATGCGGCAGGTCGATTGCGCTCAGGAAAACATGCAGTTGAATTGATGATTTCTCAAAAGATAGATGAAATCAAGGAACTTGCCTTAGCAATTGATGCTGATAACAAAGAAAGAAGAGAATTGGATCAGGAAATGACGGCAGAAGCATTAGAGATGATTGATGAAGACGCTTCAACCGTAACTTCGAAATCCACTGTTGTTTTCAAAAATGATTGGCATAAGGGAGTTGTCGGAATTGTTGCATCGCGCTTGATCGAAAAGCACTATCGTCCAACCATTGTTTTAACGGAATCGAATGGAAAAGCAACAGGTTCAGCTCGCACAGTGAATAATTTTGATATTCATGCAGCTTTGATTAAATGCGAACATTTGCTGGAGCAATTTGGAGGACACACGCATGCAGCAGGAATGACAATGGCCTTGGATAATGTTGCCGCATTCAAAGAAACCTTTGAAAAAGTTGTTGCGGAATCGATTACGCTAGAAGATCAAACACCAGAACAGGATGTAGATTTGGAATTGGATTTCAATGAAATTTTTACTCCAGGCGAAAACAGAATGAAAATTCCGCGATTGAAACGTATATTAGAACAATTTGAACCGCATGGACCTGGAAATATGAAGCCAGTTTTCATGTCTAAAAATGTATTTTCAACGGATATTCGCCTATTGAAAGAAGTGCATTTAAAGCTATCGATGACCCAGCCAACGTCTGATGTAATCGTGGAAGGAATTGGCTTCAATCTGGGTGAAAAAATCGATGAGGTTGCATCTGGATTGCCTTATGACCTTGTTTACACACTTGAATCTAACAAATGGAGAGATAAAGAAACCCTACAATTAAACATAAAAGATATACGACCAGTTTTGTAAATCATTATTTTCATGCATTCTAAAACAAAAAATATGAAACGAATTTTACTTTTTACTTTGCTTTTTATCGGGTTAAACGCCCAAGCACAACTTGATAAAAACACAATGATGGCGGGCGGTTCGCTAACATTTAATAGATACACACCTAAAAACAGTAATGGAACAAGTTCAACTTCAACTTGGTTCAATTTAAATCCTGACTTTGGATATTTTGTTGCAGATAACTTTGCGGTGGGTGCAGGATTTAGTTTTAATGGCTATGGATCAGGAAATAACATTGTTTACTTTTCACCCTATTTGCGCTATTACGTTAAGAAGTTTTATCTACAATCAAAATTTGAATATGGAAGATTAAATTCTTCGAGCAATTCTAATCTAATTTTCGATTTGGGTTATGCATTGTTTTTAAATGACAATGTTGCTTTAGAACCAGCATTTTATTTCGCCCAAAATTTAAAGGGCCAGGGAAATAATCTTGGTTTCAAAATGGGCTTCCAGATTTATTTTAATCGCTAAGAGCAATAAAAAACGGTCGCTGAATATTCTCAACGACCGTTTTTGTTTTCAATGAATGTAGTAGTGGTTTGTTATATCTGGTTTAAAGCTTGTTCAATATCTGTAATTAAATCGCTGTAATGTTCAACACCAACTGAAAGGCGAACTAGTTTTTCTGAAATAAACATCACATTTTTATCCTCTTCAGGAACATCAGCATGCGTCATTGTTTGTGGGTGTTCCGCTAAACTTTCTGTTCCACCCAATGAAACAGCCAATTTGATTAGCTTCAATGAATCCAAGAATTTGAAAGCTGCTGATTCGCCGCCTTTTACATCAAAAGCAATCATGGCACCTGCAGATGTATATTGACGTTCATAAATTTCTTTTTCACGGTCGTTTCCAGTTTCATTGATGAATCCTAAATAGTACACTTTCTCAACTTTTGGATGGTTGCACAAATACTCAGCAACAAATTTTGCATTCGTAGCTTGTTGTTCCATGCGCACTTTCAATGTTTCCAAACTACGCATTAATAACCAGCCTGTCCAAGGACCAGCCATGTTCCCTAAAAATGTGCGCAAACCTTTGATACGTGCCATCAATGCTTTTGATCCAAGACAAGCTCCAGCAATAACATCTGAATGTCCACCGATGTATTTTGTTGCAGAATACAACACCAAATCAGCACCATGTTTCAAAGGATGTTGCCAAATTGGACCCATGTACGTGTTATCAACCGAAAGGATAACTGGTTTTTCTTCCGAAGTGAAATGTGCTTTGATTTCCGCACACATTTGAATATCAATCAATGCATTTGTTGGGTTTGCAGGTGTTTCGATGTGAATCATAGTTAAACGATTCGCTTTTCCTGTTGCTTCAATGCGTGCAATAATTTCTTCTTTCGAATCCGTGGCATGAAAACCAACTGCTTCAATTTGTAGCTTTTTCAAAAAGTGGTTGATGAAATGATCTGTTCCACCATACACTGGACGACTGTACAACAATAAATCGCCTGGGGCCATGAATTCCATTAATGCAGTGGAAATTGCCGACATTCCACTTTCAAAAACAGCACAGTCTTCAGCTCCATCCCATAAACACAAGCGGTTTTCTAGAATTTCTAAATCTGGATTATTCAAACGGCTGTAAATCAATCCCAATTCTTCTCCTGCGTCTTTTTCGCGTAAACCATAGGCTAACTGAAAGAAACGTTTCCCTTCCATTGCTGTGTTGAATACGAATGTAGATGTTTGAAAAATTGGACATTTGATCGCGCCTTCTGATAAAGACGGTTTGTAACCGTAACTCATCATCAAACTTTCCGGTTGCATTTTAGAATAATCCATAATTATTTCTTTAAATTGTAGCGTAAACCTATTTAAAAAACTAATTCAATGTTGAATGATAGAAAATAATTCTTTAGAAGTGCTTATTTCCTTATTTTTGTTCTGAAAGAGAATTTAAAAATTGTCAATTTTAGAAAAACATTCTATGGACATTCAATTGGACGAAGTAGACCAAAAGATTTTGCTGTTGTTAAGCAAGAACGCTAAGTTGGGGAACAAGGAAATTGCTGCCGAAATTGGTTTGTCAATCACTCCGACTTTTGAACGCATTAAACGCTTAGAGCGAAATGGTGTTATTCAGGCCTATGAAGCTAAACTGGACAAAAAGAAGATTGGTAAAGGTCTACATGTTTTATGTCAAGTATCGTTGAAAGCACATAACTTGGATTTGTTGGTAGGATTTGAAGATGAAGTAGTCCATTTATCTGAAGTTTCGGCGTGTTATCACATTGCAGGAAACTACGATTATTTGTTGTCGATAGAAGTAAAAGACATGGATGAATACCAGCTTTTTTTGAAGGAAAAACTTGCTTCAATTCCAAATATAGCGAATGTGCAAAGTTCGTTTGTGATGAGTACCTTGAAGTGATTACTTAATGCTATCGATGATTTTTTTATTATCGACAACCCACAAAAGTAAACTGTTGTTACGTGCGTCCAAATTCAGCTTTTTACAAATGCGCGAACGATAATTTTCCACTGATTTGACTGATACAAAAAGCAAATCTGCAATTTCTTTACTGGATAATTTTTGACTTACCAACTTCAACGTTTTCAATTCTGTTCTTGTTAGGGAATTCAGCAATTCAGCGATTTTAAATTTGCTTACGTCGTCGTGATCAACCAATTGCTCTTGGTCGCGAATTCCTTTAGCCATGTAATTTTTATCTGCTAAAACCGATTGAATGCAATCAACAAGCTCTTCGCTTGTATTGTCTTTTACAAGATAACCTTTTGCACCATTGTAAAAAGCCAATTTCAACATTTCCAAATCTTTGTACATAGTTAGCACAATGATTTTTGATTTACACCCTTGTGCAACCAAGGCTTCGCATACTTCAAGACCGTTTTTACCGGGCATGTCAATATCAACGATGACGATATCTGCTTCGTTGTTGGCGCAATGCTCAATTAAACTAATTCCATTGTCAAATTCTGAAATTTGGATAGACTCAAATGACGTTTCAAGTAAGAACTTTAATCCACTGCGAAAAATTGGGTGATCGTCTGCAATAAAAATTTTCATACTAGGCATTTTGAGCGAATGTGAGTACTAATGTATAACCTTTTCCTTTACTAGAAGAAATTTGAACCTTACCTTGAATGCTCATAGCGCGCTCATGGATAATTTGAAGACCAATACCATCAATCGATTTACTAGCCTCTGAGATTCCGATTCCATTGTCTTGATATTTTACAATGAATTCGTTGTTGTGTTGACTTATTGAAATCTTTAGCGCTGTTGCATATGCATGCTTCAAGGTATTGTTGATGCATTCTTGGATGATCCGATAGACTTGCGTTTGAGCATCTGAGTTTAATTCATCCAATCGTTCAGCTGCATCCAAATCGAGACTACAGATTAATCCTGTTTTCGATTGTGTAGTTTCGGTTAAGGAAACGAGCGAACGTTCAAGTCCTAATTTTTGAATGAAAGATGGATGCAAAGCATGTGAAATAGACCGCGTTTGATCAATCACTTCTCCGACATCAGAGTCCATTCCAGTAATGTCATTGATTTTTCCGGATGCAAACATGTTGATTTTCGATTTAATCACCGAAAGTGATTGGCCAATGTCGTCATGTAAATCTTTCGAAATACGTGAACGTTCTTGATCGATGTTATAGATTAATTTGCTCGTAAATTCTTGCTGTTGCTTACGTGTTAAGCGCACATGACGAATGTAGAAGATACCAGCAGTTAACAATATTATGAAAATTGAAATTGCAATTATTGCATTGACGCGGGTTTGTTTTAGTTCATTCTCTTTAGATAAAAGTGAGTTTTTGTTCTTTTCGTTTTCTAAGTCAGTCTCCACTTTTTCTTTTCCATAGATAACCTGAAGTTGTGCAATGTTATCTTTATTCGCAATTTCGGAAAGACTGTCACTGATTGCGTGAAAACGGTTATTATGAAAGAAAGCCAATTTGTAATTTCCTTCCTGTTCGTAAATAGAAGAAAGCTCTTGATGTGCGGTTTTTTCAAGATTTGAGGAAGGATGAAATGTAAGAAGTTGAAACAATGTATCGGTATATGCTTTTGCGTTTTTTGTGTTTTTTAGATTCCTGAAGATTGATGATTTTATTAGATAAGCCATTCCAACATATTCCCACTGCTCAAAAGGTTTTAAAATTGAAAGTGCAGAATCTGCATAATTGAGTGCAATGGAATAATCTTTATTGTTTAAATACGAATCACTCAAATTTAGAAAAGCAACCCCGCGTCCTAACGGAAAGCCCAATTTCTTCGCATTAACGAGTGTGTTTTTATAATAATTGATCGATTGTTTGTATTGTTTTAAGGATTTGGAGACCAATCCAAGGTTATTGTTTAAGTTCAAACTTAAGCGAAACTCATCCATTCCTTCAATAATTTTCAAGCCGTCTTTAAAGTCATTTTCTGCTTCTTTGACTTGATCATTGTTGAATTTTAAAAGACCGATGTTGTTTAACATCATAGCATTGTGGTATTTTTTACCTTTTTTTTCTGCTAAACGTAATCCTTTCAAGTAATAGTTCAAGGCTTCATCTTTCATTAAACGTGAATCGTACAAGTTTCCGAGACCATTGTAGATTTCAATTGTGTTTTCCGTATAATGATATTTCAGTGCTTCTTTAAGTAATTTTTTAAATTCCTTTTCTGCCGCCAACAAATCCGTATCCATCAGTACGAATGCCAGTCGAATTTTTGTTGAATTAACGATTTTACCATTCTTGTTTTTCTGGGCAATTTCAATCGATTTCGAATAGTTGACTTTGGATTTTTTTAGGTTGTATGAGAAGTAATAGAAATTACCGTAATATTGATAAATTAACGCTTCTTCATCAGGATCATTTAATTGTTTTGCAATTTGAATTGCGCGTTGACCGTTGGCAAATACAGCCGATGAATCGTAATAAGTGCTTTGTCGAATCGTTTTCTTTAATGAATCGAGTTCTTTTCTTAATCCATTTTGGCTGAAGGAAAGAAAGGACAACAAGACACAACTAAGACTGAGTAGAAGTTTCAATTTGAGTAGTTTGATTGGTGAAAAGATAAAACAAAAAAGCCACCTGTGAAACAGATGGCTTTAATTATGTTTGAACGCTTATTTCGTTTCAGGCATTTCTCTTGTAAACGCTGGGATTCCAGTAACATCCATACCTGTAATCAACAAGTGAATGTCGTGTGTTCCTTCATACGTAACAACAGATTCTAAGTTTGCCATGTGGCGCATCATTGAATATTCACTTGTAATACCCATTCCACCGTGAATTTGACGTGCTTCACGCGCAATATTCAAAGCGATTTCACAGTTATTTCGTTTGGCCATTGAAATTTGTGCAGAAGTAGCTCTTCCTTCGTTTCTCAACTGACCAACGCGTAACGTTAATAATTGCGCTTTTGTAATTTCTGTGATCATTTCAGCCAATTTCTTTTGTTGTAATTGGAAAGCTCCAATAGGAACACCAAATTGTGTTCTTTCTTGACAGTAACGAACTGCTTGATCATAACAATCCATTGCAGCACCTAATGCTCCCCAAGCAATTCCGAATCGTGCAGAATCTAAACAACTTAATGGTGCCCCTAAACCAGATCGTCCTGGTAAGATATTTTTCTTAGGAACTTTTACATCAACGAAGATCAACTCTCCTGTCGCAGAAGCACGCAATGAAAGTTTTCCATGCATTTCTGGTGTAGAAAATCCTTCCATTCCTCTTTCAACAACGATTCCGTGAATACGACCAGTTTCATCTTTCGCCCATACAACAGCAATATCTGCAAATGGTGCATTGGAAATCCACATTTTGGCTCCATTCAAGATAACATGTTCACCATCACCAGCATCTTTAAAGTTGGTAATCATTCCCCCAGGATTTGATCCATGATCTGGTTCTGTTAAACCAAAACATCCCATCATTTCTCCGGTTGCTAATTTTGGAAGGTATTTTTGTTTTTGCTCTTCTGATCCATATTTCCAAATTGGATACATCACCAAAGAAGACTGAACTGATGCAGTTGAACGCAATCCAGAATCACATCTTTCCAACTCTTGCATGATTAAACCATAAGAGATTTGATCCAATCCTGGTCCACCATATTCCTCAGGAATGTAAGGTCCGAAAGCTCCAATTTCTCCTAAGCCTTTTAATAAATGCATTGGAAAAGTTGCCTTCTCATAATGTTCATCAATGATTGGTGAAACTTCTTTTTTCACCCATGCTCTTGCTGCATCGCGCACCATTTTGTGCTCGTCAGACAAAAGATCATCCATATTATAATAATCAGGATGTACGTATAAATCAGTTCTCATGTAAATACTTTTATGGTGACAAATTTAAATATATTTTAGTCATGGCGAAAGTTTCTTTCACAAGGTTGTTAACTTTGTCAAAACAAAAAGGAAATTAAATCAAGTGTTCTTACTACAAATTGTAAATAGCGTTTCTCAGGAGGTACCACATGCGTTGGAACCAAAGGTTGAAACTTATACGATGTATTTGATTGCTTTGTTGTCATTATCTTTTTTATTGGTCGCTCTTTCACGAATAGGAAACACGAAGGCAATCGCAACCGTAATAGCTGTTTCTTTAAAAACGAATGGAGTCGATCAAGTACTTAAGGAAAACATGCGTTTAAGTTCATTTAGCTCGATAATTCTACTGTTTAATTATTTCATAGGCTTTGGATTGTGTACGTTTTTGATTCTTCATCGCATTCTAGTATTGGATGATGGTTGGGCGATGATTATTGCCTTTGGATTGCCATTGGTTTTGTTTTTAAATGAATTCCTTGGACCAATAATTGTTGGATTTTTAACAGATGAATTAAAAAAAACAACGATTCCTTCAATAAATACTATTACGGGAAATCAATTTTTCGGCTTAATTTTTTCAATAATAGCGTTGTTCTGGATTATGAATCCCGGTTTCAATCAATGGTTTTTGTGGATATTCGTCTCTATAATTTGTTTAAAATATCTGATTCGAATGTTTAAAAGTTCCTTCGTGGTTTTAACAAATGGAGTGTCGTGGTATTATTTAATTTTGTATTTTTGCACTCTCGAAATTCTACCACTATTCGTAGCCTATAACTACGTAATTAAGAATTTCATAAGATGATTTGAATGTTGAAATTAATTTGTTAGAACGTTGGCTATCAAAACTATATTAGTTTCTCAACCGAAACCAGAAGGAGACAAGTCTCCTTACTATGATTTGGCAGAGAAATACAAGTTAAAAATCGATTTTCGTCCTTTTATTCACGTAGAAGGCGTTGGGGCGCAAGAGTTTCGTCAGCAAAAGGTAAACATACCTGAGCACACGGCGATTATTTTGACATCTAAGAATGCTGTTGATCATTTCTTTAGAATCGCTGAAGAGACACGTTTTGAAGTGCCTGATTCAATGAAATATTTTTGTATATCAGAAGCAGTTGCCTACTATCTTCAAAAATATGTTACTTACCGTAAGCGTAAAATTTTCTTTGGTAAACAAACCATTGAAGATTTGATGGATGTGATGAAAAAGCACAAAGGTGAGAAGTATTTATTGCCTTGTACAGATATTTTGAACGATAAAATCCCTGTAACATTAGAAGAACACAAAATTAATTTCACAAAAGCAGTTTTGTATCGCACTGTTGCATCAGATTTATCTGATTTGGAAGACGTGTATTACGACATGTTAGTTTTCTTTAGTCCTGGAGGTATTGAGTCACTTTTGAAAAATTTCCCAGATTTTAAGCAAAACAATACGCGAATTGCTGCCTTTGGACCAACAACTGCAAACGCTGTAATAAAAAACAACTTACGTTTAGATGTTCATGCACCAATGCCAAATGCTCCTTCAATGACTGGCGCAATTGAGCTGTATGTGAAAGATGAATTGAAGAAAAAATAAAGGAAAGCGGCTTATGAAAGGCCGCTTTTTTCTTTTAAAAAACCCAAGCATTGCAGCATTCCTTCACTTGCAGTTTCATTAAGAACGATAAAATCAGATGGAACCTGTAATTGATTTGCATTCGGATCAATCAAAAACTTGGTACAATTAATCGGTGCACTATGAATCAAACCAGCTGCTGGATATACTTGTAACGATGTCCCAATAACAATAAGAACCGTAGCACTTGAAATAATCGTGGCAGCAACTTCCAGATTCGGCACTTCCTCACCGAACCAAACTACATGAGGTCTTAATTGATAACCATCGGTACATAGATCTCCCATTTTTAATTGCCATCCTTCAATTGGGTAATAGCAATTTTCTTGATTAGGCCCTGAACTTTTTGCCTCTCTGATATTACCGTGCAAATGAATTATATGGTTTGACCCGGCTCGTTCATGTAAGTCATCTATATTTTGAGTAATAACGGTTACCGTTCCAATTTTTTCAAGTTCTTTAATTAAATGATGAGCTTCATTTGGTGAGGATTCAAGAATTTGCTTTCTGCGCCGGTTATAAAATGTCTGTACCTTTTCAGGATTGTTTGACCAAGCTTGAGGAGTTGCAACCTCCTCAATTGTATGGTTGGCCCATAATCCGTTACTGTCTCGAAAGGTGCTTATTCCGCTCTCTGCACTCATTCCTGCTCCAGAAAAGATAACTATTTTCATATGAATTGCTTTTGATGTGAATTGTTCTAAATTTAGTTTAAACTCGGATTTCTTTTATCTTTATTCAAATTTATCGTTCAAAAATCATTTACTTAATCGAATTAGGAGTCCAAGAATATTTTGTTATTAAAATTGTTTTAAACAGATAAAACCTTACTTTTACCTTGATTGTTTAGTAAATCTTAAATTATAAACTATGAAAAAATTATTACTTAGTATTGCGTTGTTTGCAGGAACATTCTCTGCAACTGCACAGTTAGCTAATGGATCTACAGCGCCAGACTGGACGTTTACAGACTTAAACGGAACTTCTTGGAACTTGTATTCATTAACTGCAGCAGGTAAAACTGTATTTATCGATGTTTCTGCTACTTGGTGTGGTCCTTGTTGGGCATATCATAATTCTGGAGCATTAGAAGGTCTTTATTCTGAGCATGGTCCGTCAGGTACAATTTCTCAGGATGTTATGGTGTTTTACATTGAAGGTGATGCTGCAACAACTTTGGCTGACTTACATGGAACTGGAACAAACACTCAAGGTGACTGGGTAACAGGAACTCCATATCCAATTATCGATCCAGGAGCAGCTACAAACGCATTCAATACAGATTACAATATTGGATACTTCCCAACAATTTATAAAGTTTGTACTGATAATAAAATTTATGAAGTTGGTCAACAAAATACCGCTGGTTTAGTTGCTTCTATTAACTCTTGTCCTTTTGCAACAGATGTTTATTCAAGTGCTGGGCCTGTAAGTTTACAATGTGCAACTTCATTTGCCCCTTCATTTACATTGAAAAACAATGGTCAAACAACTTTGACTTCGTGTTCAATTGCTTATGAATATGACAACAATGGTTCAGTAATGAACATGCCTTGGACAGGGTCTTTAGCTGCTGGAGCAACAACGACTGTTTCTTTGCCAGTTGGAACATTCGCAGCGGGTGCTCATACGTTACAAGTAACAACTACGTTACCAAATGGCGGTGCTGACAATAATAACACGAATAACGTTCAAGATTATACTTTCACTGTTACAACTGCAACTGGAGTTGCAATGCCGTATACAAACAACTTCTCAAATGCTACATTCCCATACACAAACTGGATTGTAAATAACGCTGACAATGGAATTACTTGGGCACGCGCAACTACAAATGGTGGTGCATTGAAATACGATTGTTATAACTATAGCTCTGCTGGTCAGTCAGATGATTTCATTATTGAACCAATTGATTTGACAGGTGGAAATAACGCGTCTTTGAGCTTTAATGTTGCTCACGCTCGTTACTCTGCTAGTTATACTGAGTCTTTAGAAGTATTTGTTTCAACTGATTGTGGAGCTACTTGGACTTCAGAATGGTCAAAATCAGGTGCAACATTAGCGACTGCGGCAAATACAACAAGCGCATTTACTCCAACAGCTGCGCAATGGAGAGCAGAATGTGTTGATTTATCAGCTTACGCTGGTAACAGTAAAGTATTCGTTAAATTTACTGGAACAAATGGATACGGAAACAACATTTATGTTGATGATATTTCTATAGCAAATGTTGTATGTTCTTTAGGTTTAGGCGAAGAGGCTGCTGAATCATTCAAAGTGTTCCCTAACCCAGCTTCTGACGTTGTTAACGTAACTTTTGAAGCTGAAAATTCAGATTACATTATTGCAATCGTTGATTTGCAAGGAAGAGTAATGACTTCACAAGAATTAACTTCTTTGAATGGATCTCAATCAATTGCTTTACCTGTTAGCAACTTGGCTAAAGGAAGCTATATCGTTACAATTTCAACTAACGGTGTAACTACAAGCAAAAACGTTGTTATCAAATAAGAATTAGAATCTTTAATGAGAACCCGAATCAGGAAACTGATTCGGGTTTTTTTATTCCCAATACTTCCATGAAAAACAATTAAAGTTAAACCATTTTTGTATCTTTAGCGGCTTCAATAGACGATTATGGCTAAAATACGCAAACAAGATGCATTGGATTATCATTCCTCAGGAAAACCCGGGAAAATTGAGGTAGTCCCAACAAAACCGTACTCTTCGCAAAGAGATCTTTCATTGGCATATTCGCCAGGTGTGGCAGAGCCCTGCTTAAAGATTGCTGAAAACCCTGATGATGTTTATAAATATACAAGCAAAGCAAATCTTGTCGCAGTAATTTCAAATGGTACTGCTGTACTAGGTCTTGGAAATATTGGTCCATTGGCTTCAAAGCCAGTGATGGAAGGTAAAGGCTTGTTATTTAAAATATTTGCTGATATTGATGTATTTGACATTGAAGTAGACGCTTCGGATCCTGAATTGTTCATTCAAACAGTGAAGGCAATTGCTCCGACTTTCGGAGGAATTAACCTTGAAGATATCAAAGCACCTGAAGCTTTTGAAATTGAAAGAAGATTAAAAGAAGAATTGGATATCCCAATCATGCATGATGATCAGCATGGAACTGCAATTATTTCTTCTGCAGCAATGCTCAATGCACTTGAACTTGCGAAAAAGAAAATCGACAAAGTCAAAATTGTTGTTTCTGGAGCAGGCGCAGCAGCAATGTCATGCGTAAAACTGTATTGTGCCTTGGGGGCAAAAGTTGAAAATATTTTCATGTATGATTCTAGAGGTTTGATTTGTAGTGAACGCACGGATCTTGATGAAAGTAAAATTCCCTATTCGAAGCATAAAAAATCGATTTCTTTGGCAGATGCAATGAAAAAAGCTGATGTCTTCGTTGGTTTATCAAAAGGAAATATTGTTTCGAAAGATATGGTTGCTTCCATGGCAAAAGATCCAATTGTTTTTGCTTTAGCGAATCCGGAACCGGAAATTTCCTACAAAGACGCAACATCTGTTCGTAAGGATATTATAATGGCAACCGGACGCTCCGATCATCCTAACCAAGTGAACAATGTATTGGGCTTCCCATTCATTTTCCGAGGCGCTTTGGATGTTCGAGCAACAACGATTAACGAAGAAATGAAGTTGGCAGCGGTAAAAGCTCTAGCTTCATTGGCGAAAGAAACAATTCCTGAAGAAGTAATTGAAGCCTATGGCGAGAAAAATATCTCTTTTGGACGTGAGCAAATTATCCCAAAACCTTTGGATCCACGCTTAATTTACTACGTAGCACCAGCAGTTGCAAAAGCAGCTATGGAATCTGGTGTTGCTAAGAATCCAATTACAGATTGGGATGCGTATGAAATGCAGTTAAAAAACCGCTTAGGTTTAGATAATAAATTGATTCGAAATATTACTGAAAAGGCACAAATGAACCCTAAACGTGTGGTTTTTGCTGAAGCAGATAATATCAAAATATTAAAAGCGGCTCAAACTGCTTGGGAAGAAGGTGTTGCTTTCCCAATTCTACTTGGAAAAAGAAAGAAAATTGAAGCGTTAATTCAAGAATATAGTATTGAATTTCAGGATGTTCAAATTATTGATCCAAAATCGGAAGAGGAAGAAGAGCGCAGAAATTCATATGGTAGAGCATTCTTTGAAAAACGTAAGCGCAAAGGATTTACAGAATTTGAATCGATTCAAATCATGCGCGAACGCAACCACTTTGGTGCAATGATGGTTGAAATGGGTGATGCTGATGCGATGATTTCCGGAATAACGAGAAATTACAGAGATGTAGTTCGTCCTGCCATACAAACAATTGGGTTACAAAAAGATGTATGCACAGTTGCTGGAATGTACATTTTAGTGACGAAACGTGGACCTTTATTCTTAGCGGATACGACGATTAATTTAAATCCAACTGCAGAGGAAATTGCAGAAATCACGAACAATGTTGCAAAAATGATTCGCAAGTTTAAAGTGGTTCCAAAAATTGCTTTGTTGAGTTACTCAAATTTTGGGTCTTCTCCAGGTCCTGATTCTGAAAAAATGAATAAGGCAGTTGAAATTCTTCATGAAAAATATCCAACATTAGTAGTTGACGGTGAAGTACAGGCAAACTTTGCTTTAAATAATGAATTAATGATGGAGAAATTTTCTTTCTCGCATTTAGCGAATAAGCAAGTTAATACACTCATTTTTCCTAACTTGTCCGCAGGTAATATTGCATATAAATTGCTACAAGAAATGACTGAAGGAGAAGCTATCGGGCCAATTTTAGTTGGATTGAAAAAATCTGTTCATGTATTGCAACTTGGATCTTCAGTAAGAGAAATTATTAACATGGTAAAAGTGGCAGTTGTAGACGCTCAAAACAAATAATATGATTGGACATCTGAATGGAAAATTAGTAGAAAAAAACCCAACCGAATTAATCATCGAGTGCGGTGGTGTTGGTTATGAAGTGAAAATTTCATTGAATACGTTTTCTGCTTTGGGTTCAGATGAATCAATTAAAGTTTTTACCAAGTTGGTGGTTCGTGAGGATGCTCATATTTTGTATGGTTTTGCGAGTAAAGAAGAACGTGAAATGTTCAACCACCTAGTTTCTGTTTCGGGAATTGGTCCAAACACAGCAATGATAATGTTGTCGTCATTAGTTCCTGATGAAATTGCTCATGCAATTCAATCTGAAGATGTTAGA
The DNA here is from genome assembly GCA_039804825.1 of Bacteroidota bacterium. Classification (GTDB taxonomy): domain Bacteria; phylum Bacteroidota; class Bacteroidia; order Flavobacteriales_D; family Crocinitomicaceae; genus M0103. The sequence continues at coordinate 14,697 of JBDLVK010000077.1, read as the reverse complement.
ACAATTCAAAGTATTAAGGGAATTGGAGCAAAAACAGCTCAACGCGTTATTATTGATCTGAAAGACAAAATGTTAAAAATGGTATTTTCGAGTGAAAATATTTTCAATCAAAACAATACGAATCGATTTGATGCGTTAACTGCATTGGTTTCGCTCGGTTTTGATAAAAAATCAGCAGAAAAAGCCATAGACAAAATTGCAACAGGTGATGAATCTGTTGAATTATTGATTAAAGAAGCATTGAAAATTTTATAAATTGAAAAAGACTGAAGTACTACTAACGAATTGGAAATCAACATCATTGTTGGTCTTTCTCGTGTTCCTATTTCAAGCTACAATTGGAAAGGCTCAGGATACTTTGCAGTTTCCAATTCATAATAATATTGATCCTACACAAACGCAACCACAAAGTTTTGATTTAGGTGATCCGTCTGCTGTGCAACAAACAATTGTTTATGATCCAGTAACTGGGACTTACATTTTTAAAGAAACCATTGGATCGCTTAATTATAGAAATCCATCGATGATGACGCTTGAGGAATATTTGGAGTATGAGCGTCAAAAAGCATTAAGAGAAAATTGGAAAGAAAAAATAGAACAACAAACGGCACAAAGCCAACCAATGGAATTTCCGATTAAAATTGGAAGTAAAGCCTTTGAGAATTTCTTTGGTTCAGATCAAATAACAATTCGTCCTCAAGGTTCTGTTGAGCTTTCATTTGGGGTAAATTCATCACGTTACGAAAATCCTATTTTACCTGTAAAACAGCGTCATATAACACGTTTTGACTTCCAACAGCAGATTCAAATGAATCTAGTTGGGCAAATTGGTACAAAGTTGAAAATTGGTACAAGTTACAATACCCAAGCTGCTTTTGATTTTGATAATATTTCAAAATTAGAATACACAGGAAATGAGGATCAAATTATGCAGAAAATTGAATTGGGAAATGTTGCTTTGCAGCTACCAACATCATTAATTCAAGGCTCGCAAACACTATTCGGTGCAAAAACCCAAATGAAATTTGGTCGCGCCACAGTTGATTTGATAGCAGCTTCATCGAAAGGTAAACGCCAAGAAATCAACATTACCGGTAAAGCTCAAGTTCAGAAATTTGAATTGACTGCTGATAACTACGAAGCGAATCGTCACTACTTCGTCAATTTGTATCACCATGATCATTATGATGAGGCCATGGCAACAATTCCGATTGTTAATTCATCTGCCTACATTACACGTATGGAGGTTTGGTTAACAAATCGAACAAATAATACTGAAAATACAAGAAATATTATTGCTTTTGCGGATTTGGGTGAAGCAAAACCCGAAAACTGTCAGGGTGAACCGGGTGCTTATGGGCCAAGTGAAATGCCAGACAATGAAGCAAATGGTTTATATGACTGGGCTTCGAATCAACCATTGGTTCGTGGATTTTCTAATGCTGTTTCGGCTTTGAGTTCTCAAGTAACAGCTCCAGGTCCATTTCAACAAGCTGTTCACTACGAAAAAGTTGAAAATGCACGTAAACTAACAGAACAAGAATTTACATACAACGCACTTTTGGGATATATTTCGTTGAATTTGCCATTAAACAATGACGAAGTATTAGCGGTTGCTTATGAATATACGTATCGCGGTGAAACATATCAGGTAGGTGAATTCTCAACAGATGGTGTTGCGGGTCAACAAGCGTTGATATTAAAATTATTGAAACCAACCATTACAAATCCAAAAAACAAAGTTTGGGATTTGATGATGAAGAACGTTTATTCAATTGGTGCTTATCAAGTTGATCAAACTGGATTCAGAATAGATTTATTGTACAACAATCCAGCTACCTCCTTGTTGGTTCCGTTTTTCCCAATGACAGGTGTTGACGATAAGCAAATCGTTACCTTGTTGGACATGGATAAATTGAACCAAAACAATCAACCTTTTTCGGATGGTGTGTTCGATTATGTTCCAATCGTTTTTAATGGAAATAGGGCTGAAAACGGAGGGACAATCAACACACGAAATGGTAGAGTATATTTCTCCACGATTGAACCATTTGGTAAAACCCTTGCCAGTAAGTTAGCAACCGCTGGAATTTCTCAAGTGAATATTGATCAAGTTGCTTATACAGAATTGTATGATTCAACGAAAACTGCTGCTCAACAAATTCCAAGTAAAAACAGATTTAGTTTTAAAGGAGAATATCAATCTTCTGTTTCTTCCGACATTCCGTTGAATGCATTGAATGTTCCTCAAGGTGCCGTTACTGTAACTGCTGGAGGAATTAAATTGGTAGAAGGAACGGATTATACAGTCGATTACAATTTGGGTCGTGTAAAAATTCTTAACACAGGAATTTTAGAGTCCAATACACCGATTAAAATATCAATTGAAAGTAATTCAGTATTTGGTTTCCAAGCACGTTCCTTGATTGGTGGTCATTATAATTATCGTTTCTCAGACAAATTCAATATTGGTGGAACATGGATGCGTATGATGGAACGACCAGTAACGCAGAAAGTTGACATCGGAAGTGAACCATTCAAAAACAACATTCTTGGAGTCGATTTTGCCTTTAGAACGGAAGTGCCATTTTTGACCAAACTGGTGGATTTATTGCCTGTAATTTCTACAACACAAAAGTCAACTTTCTCTATCAATGGGGAATATGCTTATTTGATTCCAGGACAACCAAAAGCAATTAATAAAGACGGAACATCTTACATCGATGACTTTGAAGGTTCACAAAGTGCTATTGATTTACGTTCTGTTACCTCTTGGCGCTTGGCATCAGTTCCTCAAGGACAACCAGATTTGTTCCCGGAAGCAGCGAACAAAGATTTATCTGCCGGTTTCAAAAGAGCGAAGGCCTCTTGGTATTTAATTGATCCATTATTTTATCAAAAAAATTCCTTAACTCCTCAACACATCAAAGATAATCCTGCTCAATTATCGGATAGCCGTATGCGTTTGGTGAACCAAGTGGATATTTTCCCCAATCTACAACAGCAATATGGATCCATTCCGAATATTCCAATTTTAGAATTGGCTTATTATCCATTGGAGCGTGGAATGTACAACTACGATACGACTAATACGGTTAATCCAGATGGAACATTTACGAATCCTGAAAACCGATGGGGAGGAATTATGCGTTCACTTTCAACGAACGACTTTGAACAAACAAATATTGAGTTTATCCAATTCTGGGTATTAGATCCATTCAATGATGATGCTGAAGCTGTAAATCCGAACACGCAGCACAGTGGTGGTGATTTATATTTCAACTTGGGAAATATTTCTGAGGATGTTCTCTCGGATTCAAGAAAAAGTTTTGAAAACGGTTTGCCTCCAACAGGTGTTTCAGCAAACGACGACTTAGATACAACACTTTGGGGTCGCGTTTCAACTCAGCAAGTGGTTGTAAATGCGTTTGATAATGATCCTAATTCACGTTTGAACCAAGATGTTGGGCTGGATGGTTGGGCAAATGCACAGGAACAACTTGCCTACCAGAATTATGTCAATTGGGTGCAAAACAATGCTGTTATTGATCCTGCTGTAAAGGCAAAAATGATTGCCGATCCATCAAGTGATGATTACAATTTCTACCGTGATGATGTCTATGATGCTGATACATTTAACATTTTAAAACGCTACAAAAAATACAATGGAATGGAGGGCAATTCTCCAACCACTGAAATGTCAGATACAGCGAATGTTGATGGTTACCCAACGCAAGGTACAAACATGCCAGATTTAGAAGATATTAACCAAGATAACAACCTTGCAGAATCAGAAAGTTACTTCCAATATAAAATAAGTTTACGACCAAACGATATGCAAGTTGGGAAGAACTTCATCACGAATGTTCAGATTTATCAAAATGGAACAAAAACTGAACGCTGGTATCAGTTCAAAATTCCAATTGCTGATTACGAGAAAAAAGTAAATGGAATTCAAGATTTTAGATCCATTCGTTTTATGCGAATGTTCATGAAAGGGTTTGATGAAGAAGTATTGTTACGTTTTGCTCGTCTTGAATTAATTCGTGGAGAATGGAGAAGATATAAATTGGATTTGACTGAACCAGGAGAAAGTGTTCAAGTTGATCCGAATTTAACCACTTTCAATATTGCCGCAGTAAACGTTGAAGAAAACGATCAACGTAGCCCAATTAAGTATGAAATTCCACCAGGCATTTTGCGCGAAATAGACCCATCACAAACCTACCAACGTCAATTGAATGAGCAATCATTGGTGTTGGACGTATGTAATTTGCAAGATGGAGACGCTCGCGCGGCATACCGAAATGTACAATTTGATGTTCGTACATATAAGAAATTGAAAATGTTCGTGCATGCGGAAGAAGTGCTTCAATCAATGCCATTGAACAACCAAGATTTGACCTTATTTGTGCGTTTGGGAACGGATTTCGTTGATAATTATTACGAATATGAATTACCACTGGATAAAACGTTGTGGGGTGCGACATTAGCTGAAGATATCTGGCCAGAATCAAACAACGTCGAAATTGTTTTTGACGATTTGTTAGATCTTAAAAAGAAACGAAATTCATTAATTGACGGAGGAAGCACGGATGTCTCCTATGTAATAGAATATGTAACTCCGGACCCTGCGAATCCGCAACGCCAAATAAAGGTAAAAGGAAGTCCGAACCTTCAAGGAATAAAAACCTTGATGGTGGGTGTTAGAAATCCAAGTAAATCATCTGACAATCCTTGGCCAGATTCTGGAGATCCTGAATGTGCGATTATTTGGATCAATGAGCTTCGATTGACAGACTTTGTTAGTGAAGGTGGTCAAGCTGCAGTTGCTCAAGCACAACTACAATTGGCTGATTTTGCAAACGTTTCTGCTTCAGGAAATTATTCTGGAATCAATTGGGGAAGTGTTGAAAGTCGTGTTCAAGAGCGCCAGCGTAATGAGCGTATTGGAGTTGATATGAATGCAAATGTTCAATTGGGACAATTCTTTGGTAAACAAGCTGGTGTATCATTGCCATTCTTCTACGGATATTCATTGGGAATAATCAATCCAGAATATGATCCATTCAATCCAGATGTGAAATTGTCGGATTATGACATGGCAACACGTAAAGAGCGTGCACGAGCTGGACAGGATTTTACTGAGCGTAAATCGTACAATTTTACAAACGTAAGAAAAGAAGCGAAAGCAGGTTCAACTGCACATTTTTGGAGAGTATCAAACTGGTCAGCAAGTTATTCGTATTCGGAAAACATGCGTCGTGATTTTAATACGAACTACGACAAAACGAAAACATGGAATGGTGGTTTGAATTACAACTATTCATTTGCTGCGAAACCATTTGAACCGTTTAAAAAATTGAAGTTTGTTCAAAAATCCAAATGGTTAGCACTAGTTAAAGATTTCAATTTATACTTAACACCGAAAAACATTTCTTTTACGAATGATGTATTGCGTTCATACAACGAACGTCAAGTTAGAAATAACATGGTTCCGGATTATGAGTTCCAACCTGTTTATGTGAAACGATTCACATGGAATAGGACTTATAACTTAGGATATGACATTTCTAAAAATATCAAATTCACTTTTGCGGCTACGAATCGAGCAATATTTGAAGAAGGCAATGACCGTGTTGACCGCAAATTGGACCCAGTCAGCTATCAAGCGTTCAAGGATACGATACGTTCTCAAATGAGCACCTTTGGTAAAACAATGGATTATTCTCACAACTATAGTTTGAGCTACAATTTGCCTTTGGATAAATTACCACTAACAGATTGGATGTCAGCCAATGTAAAATATGGAGGAACATACAACTGGCAACGTGCTCCATTGGCACAAGCAGAATTTGGAAATACAATTCAAAATAACCGCACTGTAAACGTTACTGGTCAAATGAATTTCACCAATTTGTACAATAAAATACCTTATCTGAAAAAAGTAATTGCTGACGGAAAAGGCGGAGGACGTGGTACGATTGGAACAAAAGATGTAGGCGGACGAAATACGAGTGGAGATGGTCCTAAAGAGGATGCGGGGAAAAAGACCGAGGAAGAAACTCCAATCGACGAGTCGAACATGACCGAAAAAGAAAAAAAGAAAGCGAAACGTAAGAAAGAGCGCGAGAAGCGTAAGAAAGAACGTGAGAAAAAACGCAAAGGAAAAGTTCATCCTGTGGGTGGTTTCTTCGCACGAGCTTTAATGACGGTGCGCAATGTGTCAGGAACATATGCAATGACAGATGGAACCTTATTACCAGGTTATAACCAAGAATCAAGTGTATTAGGATTTAACAATAGTTTCAGTGCTCCGTTAGGTGGTTTTGTATTCGGTCAACAACGCTATGATTTGTGGGGTCGTGAAACAGGATACAATATTGCAACAACAGCAGCTGATAATAGTTGGTTGGTGAAAAATGAAGCATTGAATAAACAGTATACGACAACACATACTCAAAACTTGAATTTACGCGCTTCATTGGAACCGTTAAAAGATGTTACTATTGAGATGACTCTTACGCGTAACTATGGAAATAACTCAAGTGAATTCTTCCGTTGGAACGAAACAACACAACAATATGAAGGTCAAAGTAAAGTTGAAACAGGTACATTAACTTATACAAATGTTACAATCGGTTCTGCTTTTGCCTTGATTGATAGTAAAACATATTCATCAGAAACATTCAATAACTTGTTAGCGAATAGAGAAGCTGTTTCTGCTTTGTTAGGCGCGAATAATGCGAATTCATCACCGCTTACTTCTGGGTATTATTCTGGTTATAGTGGAACTCAGCAAGAAGTTGTTACTGGAGCATTCTTAACAGCGTATTCGAAAAAATCAATTACGGATAAAAACGTAAATCCATTGAAAAACGTGCCGCTTCCAAACTGGTCTATTAATTACAACGGATTAACGAAATATGAGTTCGCTAAGAAATATGTGAAGAATTTCGTAATTCGTCATGGTTACAGTTCTACTGTTAGCGTTGCTGGTTTACAAACCAACCTAAATGCTGCATTTGATGCTAATGGTGATGCGAATGCACGTGATATCAATAATAACTTTATTGCTGATCGTCAAATTCAAAATGTAACTATTTCAGAACGTTTTTCTCCATTAATTGGAATTGACGCAACCTGGAACATAAAAGGTCAAGGATTGATAACGAAATTTGAGTATAAGAAAGATAGAAGTTCTACGTTGTCTTTGAATAACAACCAGGTGACAGAAGTTTTAGGATCTGAATGGGTAATTGGTACAGGTTATAAATTCGAGAAAGTTAAATTGATTGAAAAGATTCCTGCAAGTTCCTTAAATGTTCGTTTCGATTTATCTTTCCGTGATAACTTAACAGTAATTCGTAAAGTAGTTGAAAACACCAACCAAGCGACAGCTGGACAACGTGTTGTTTCAATTAAATCATCCGCAGATTATAACTTAACACAAAACTTAACGCTACAAGTGTATTATGATCAAGTTATCAATACGCCGAAAATTGCTACGTCATACAAGACCGCAAACATGAGTACTGGTATTCGTTTACGCTTCAATCTTGCCGGAGTACAATAACAATGATACGTCGAGCGAAAAAAGGTGATGAGCATGCGATTATGGAGTTAATCCATGGATTGGCATTGTACGAAAAAGCTCCTGAACAAGTCGTTAACACGGTAACGGATTTGGGGATTCACCTCTTTGAAGAGAAAATCTGTGAAGCCATTGTTGCTGAAAAGGAGGGTCAAATTGTGGGATTCGCATTGTATTACACGAATTATTCCACTTGGAAAGGCAAATGCCTCTATCTAGAAGATTTCTATGTGCTACCTGAATTGCGTGGTGAAGGAATTGGGTCATTGTTGTTTGACGAGGTTGTAGAAATTGCTCGTAAGCGTGGTGTAAAACGAATGGATTGGCAAGTGTTGGAATGGAACGAGCCAGCAATTAATTTCTACAAGAAAAAAAAAGCAATCTTGGATCCAGAATGGATCAACGGGCGTATTTTCTTTGACTAGAACTATTTTAAGTTGCACGTGTTAATGAAATAAAAGCTTTCATGAAAAAAATACTTATTGCAGGTGGTACAGGATTGGTTGGTAAAAGATTGGCACTTCGATTAATTGAAAAGGGCTATGATGTTTCCATTTTGTCTCGTGAACCAAAAGGATCAAATCATTTCTATTGGAATCCTGCAAAAAAGGAAATAGATCGATCTGTCTTGAATAAGGTTGATACACTTATCAATTTGAGTGGTGCTGGAATTGCGGACAAGAAATGGTCGCATGAACGAAAATTGGAACTACAAAATTCACGCGTGGGTACAAATGTCTTTCTGTATTCTTTGGTGGACCAAATGCCCAACTTAAAACAGTTCATTTGCGCTTCAGGAATCAATGCATACGGTTATAATGATGCGAAGATTTATTCGGAAACGGATGAATTTGGATCAGATTTCCTTTCTCAATTAGTACGTGTTTGGGAGTTGAGTGCAGAGCAATTCAGCACAAAGTGTAAGGTTGCTAAGATTCGAACAGCGATGGTTTTATCTTCAAAGGGTGGAGCGTTGGGTCGTCTGTTGCCGGTTATTAGATTTGGCTTGGGTTCAGGAATTGGAAAAGGCACACAAGCTTCTCCATGGATACATATGGATGATTTGGTGGAAATGTATGTGTTCGCTATAGAAAAGGAATTAGATGGCTCCTATAATGCTTTAGCAGGTTATGATTCGAATTACGATTTGATGAAAAGTTTAGCACAAACTTTGCGCAAGCCTTATTGGTTGCCAAATGTTCCTGGATTTGTTATGCGCAGATTGTTTGGTGAAATGGCGTTAATGCTATTGAATGGTGTTCGTGCATCAAATGAAAAAATTACTGAAACAGGTTTCGTTTTCAAATTCTCTAACTTGAAAGAAGCACTGAATGATTTACTAAAAAAGTAAACTGCGAATTCACGATAAATTCGCAGTTTGGCATTGGTTATAATAAGTCGTTTGCAAGGTTCGCCAGTTCAGACCGTTCGCCTTTTTCCAATTTGATATGAGCAAATAACTCTTGACCTTTTAATCGATCAATTAAATAAGCTAATCCATTACTATTTTCATCCAAGTAAGGTGTATCAATTTGGTGAACGTCACCCGTGAATATGATCTTTGTATTTTCGCCTGCGCGTGTAATGATGGTTTTGATTTCGTGTGGCGTTAAATTCTGTGCTTCATCGATGATGAACATAATATTCGATAAACTTCTTCCACGAATGAAAGCCAAAGGCGTAATAACAATTTTGCCGGCTTCTTCTAGTTCAACGATGGCGCGGTGTTTCTTTTCATTTTCGCCGAATTGCGATTTGATGAATTTTAAATTGTCCCACAAAGGTTCCATGTACGGACCAATTTTATCGTTGGCATCACCCGGCAAGAAACCAATATCTTTATTGGATAAGGGAACAATTGGTCGTGCTAAAATTACTTGGTGAAACGATTTGATTTGTTCCAATGCAGAAGCCAAAGCGATGAGTGTTTTACCCGTTCCAGCAACTCCTTGAAGAGCAACTAATTTCACATTTGGATTCAACAAAGCATTAAACGCGAATGCCTGTTCAGCATTTTTCGGTTTGATACCATACACATATTCCTTTTCAATGCGTTCTATTTGATCGGTGTGGTGATTGTAAACCGCCAACGAAGAAGTTTTTCCATTCTTTAAAATGTAATAACCATTTGGTGCTTTTTTAGAACCTAAAATTCCGTCTTCATCGATTTTACCAGCTGTGAAAATCTGACGAATGACTTCAGAATCAATTCCTTCTATCGTGTAAGACGAAGCTTCTTCCAAGTGATTGTTATCCACTTTTCCTGTTTCATAATCTTCAGCAGCGATTCCCAACGCTTTCGCCTTGATGCGTAGATTGATGTCTTTTGTGATCAAAACAACTTCTTTCTTCAACTCAGTTTCTTTCAGGAAAAGTGCTGCATTGATGATTTTGTGGTCATTTTTACCAACAGAATAGACATATTCAGCATTAATTTCACGCGGATTATTCTCCAAGACAACTCGGAAGTTCCCCATGCCTTTTCCTAGAGAAATCCATTCTTGTAAACCTCCGTTTCCAGATAACTTATCAATGAAGCGAATGACTTCACGCGCCGAAAAATTCTTCGTGTCGTTTCCAACTTTGAATTTGTCTAATTCTTCCAAAACCGTAATAGGAATGGCTACATGATTTTCCTTGAAATTCATGATGGCTTGATGGTCGTGCAAAAGCACAGATGTATCAAGTACGTAGATTTTTTGCTTTTTAGACATGGCTGAATTTTTTATCAATGTAGTTGATTAAATTCAGAAACTAACTAAAACGAAAGGGCTAGTTATTTACAAAAAGGTGTTAGTAGAAATAAATAAAACACACAATATTTGGCACTGTGAAGCGTTTGCAATCAGTCGATTAAATAAATGTGAATTGAATTAAAAGAATCTGTTACGGCTTATTATTCGATCGACCGGGATGTAAATAGAACCAAAGGCCTCGAAACGACTTAAGGAATCCAAACTAAACACCAAACGCGTTCCACGTTGCGTCCAAACACCATTGTTCACAGTACTTGATTCTGTTTTTGGTGCATATTGACCTGTGTGAAAAATAAAGTAGTTGCTTTTTGTAGTCAATTTTAATTGAGGTGAGAATAGGAATCTAAAATACTGTTCTTCCTGCGTTAAAATACCTTTTGAGAGCAAGCGATTGATTAATTGTTTCCCATTTTTATTGACAGAAAACATAATAGAGTAACCAGGAACCTTCACATCTTTCGTTTTTTCAATTTCTGTCACATTAAAATCATCATCTAAAACAGATTCGATATAAGTTTCTTGAACTGTTTGAAAACCACCTTGACGTAAAGACAAATCACCTTCCCACGCATTCAAAAATTCAGCAGTTGGAAAACTAATTTTCTTACCCAATTTCACCATCCACTTATACAATGGATCTTCTGGGTCATTGCGCAATTTTTCGACATCTAAATGAACATTCAACATCTTGTTGGTAGATTCCCCCGATTTAAAGTTTATCCCCTCTTTTTTCATTTTAATGTTCAAAGGTTTCTTGTTGCGCACGTATGCTTTTAAACTGAAACTTGTCGAATCGCTATCATGCGCAAAAAGTGCTGTTTCAATGCCATTGTCTTTTAATTTCGCCCAGTTTGAATACAAGACTAATTTTTCATCTTTGAATTGCTTTTCCTTTAAGAAAGCACGCCAAGTTGGTTCTATATCGTAACGTTTCGCTCTGTGTACGCGATCGTAATTTTCTTTGAAATTTGTTCCTTTATAAATGAAAAGATAATTATGACCATAATACAAATAGCCATTTTCCTTCTTGAATTGATAAACCTTTTGCTCTTCAACAATTGTATCAGTTATATCAATGAACTTACCTAACCGTTCGATTCCTTCATAAATCTTACTACTGTCCGTAACTTCAACCAATGCACCCCAATCACCGCTTTCATTCCCAAAGAAATAAACAGGATTTTGAAGGTTCAAACCGTACAATTTTCCTTGACTTAAAATGAATTCATACGAGAACAAATCGCGGAAAGGAATCTTGTGATAATACAACATCCCACTCGTTTCTCGGGCAACGTCCAAGACATAAGCACGACCAAGGAAATCCGCATCTGGCAAACGATCTTCAATTCTTGGAGGCACATTTTTTCTAAAAATGTACGGTCGTAAAATTAAAAATGCACCTAAAGCAATTGATAAGAATATGATTAAGGAAATCTTCTTAAACATGAATTTGCTTATTTTGAAATAACGTAAATGCTATTTAAAAGATCCAACAAATATTTTCCTGAATTGTCGTAGTTACCTCCAAAATTGTACACTAAATCGAAGTTCGTTTTTTCTTTGCTCGTTTTCGAAGTGGTCAATTCCATTACTCCAGTTTTTCCACGCATGGCATCAATCAATTCATTTTCTTGCTCCGTGAAGAAATCTCTTGGGAAACCATCAATTGCTTTCGCCCAGTCAATTTGTCCGTACATGAAACCACTTTTCTTGGCTTTTTTCGCTTGTTTAGCTGAAAGTGCTTCGCTTCCATATCCGTTCGAATGGTTTTTCGCTAAATCTTCGTCGTTTGTGAAAATGAACATTCCATTTTTGCTAATCATATACAAGGGAGCCGCTTCAAGAATTGCATCTTCGTACACCCAATAATCGCCCATGTTTTGGAAACGAGATGTTAACCGAGCCAAGTGTTTCAATACTTTTTCTGGAATATCTGAACGTTCTGTGCTGAATCCCAATGTAAAAATTGGCATATCTTCCTCAGCATCTACTTCTTTTTCATAATATTCAAAGGTGTTCTCGTCGTAAATAAATTCAATTTTTGTCGTATTAATTTTCTTTACCCCGTTGAAGGTTCCAAACATACTTCCTTTGTATGTTCCGAATAATGCGTCTTTGTTTACAAATTCATTCAGCAATTCAATTGTCAATACATTCGCCGACATTTGTGGATTGCGTTCATCTGTTAAAATAGGCATAATTACTTTGTAAGCTTGCTCATACGCTTCACGCATGTTCACATTGTAAGTAAAATATGCTGTATTGTTTTGGTTGATGTATTTCAGAATGTTTTTATCAAATTTTGAGTCATTCATCTTTTGATAAATCGATCCAAGTGCTTCACCGTAACGAGCTTCCATTTTAAATTCAACCGAAGTTTCATTCAATAGTAAGTCGCCCATCAACACATTTCCAGTGTACACTTCTTGCATGTCTTTGTACAAGGTTGGAAACATCGTTTGGAAATACCATAAACCTCTTGCTTCTTGAACATTTCTAGAATTATCAAGGTAAAAAATACCTTCTGATATATGCGTTAATTGTTCAGCAAAGCGTGAATCAAATTTTACGAGATTCATTTTTTTGATCAACAACTCTTCACACAAACCAGTTAAGAATTGATTTTGAAGCACAATTTGAACGCTATCACGCAGTTCGTAGTAATTTTTCTCGTTGGGATTTTCTTCAGCAGATGGGAAGTCATAACCTGATTCTGGTTTTGACTCATCGTCCATCTCTTCATAAATTTCTTCTTCTAAAATTTCTTCGTCTGATTCAATCCCTTCGTCCATGCTATCTTCGCTGTACCAAGGATTTTCATTGCCTCTAGCATACCAAATCGAATCAGTCATTTCATCAACCGTATTCATGTTTGGTTCAACACGAATAAGCAATGCTGAATTTCCAGAAATAATTAAATTGTTGAAATAAGACGTGTAAAATTCTGTTCCTGGATAAGGACTTTTTACTTGCTCAAAATCATCGAAAACTTCGAACAATTGTTTTTTGTCTTTGATACCAAATGTGAAACCTGAAACTTCGTATGTTTCACCGCGGCCATAAAACACATTTAATTTTTGGTCAAAATCGATTCCAGATTCTTTGATTGTTTTCCCTGAAGTAGATCCATCAAATAATTCTTGTTGAACCTCTTCCATAAAGTCATATTTCACAAGATCATCAAGTGAGACTTTTTGCAATAACGAAATGTTGTTGATACTGAAAACAGTAACAGCATCTTTGGGAATCAGTTCCTCCGATTTTTGTGCGAGGACGAAACCTCCGAATAGCACGAAGGAAATGACAGGGAATAGCTTCATTTGTAAGCGTAAAATCACTTTGTTTATACTAAAATCTTCTGCGAATTTACGAAAATAAAATGTCTAATTCTTGATTGGCGTCAGATAGATGCTATTTTCTAAAATATTCGAATTTTGCGTTAACGCGTATGGGTTCGTTTTTATCATCACAGCCATCTTGTTTTTTGACAAAACAGCTGCTGAATTGTCGAATTTCTCTACTGGACGCTCGAATCGTGTAATGGATGTATAATTCCCTTGCTTCATCAATTCGATATCTTCTGACTTAATTTCTTTAGTTTTTTTAACAGTTATCTCTGGAATTGAGCGCGTCATTTTTGTTCCGTCCCAACTCAACCAATTGTGATCCAATTCAGGGATGTTTTTTTCTTTGCTTTCTTCTTCAATAACATCTTTCAACGCATTTTGAAGGGCAATTACGCTCGTAAAATCACACTGTAATTTGAAAATGTAATTCGTAAAATCTGATTCTATCGTTACGTTTGAAATCCCAGTTTTAGCGGACAATTTTTTCTTAAACGAAACAATGCGTTCCTCCATTTCAGGAATACTAGGCACTTTTTTTCCATCCAAACTATCCAAGGCCAAAATTGAATTGATTTTCACTTTGCTAGAACTTAGATTGATTGTGTATTTCAATGTTCCGCTTCCATCATTTTTCAATGAAATATCATCAATGATTTCGATGCAAGACGTTAAACTTAGAAGCGAAAAGATGAGCAAGAAAGAATAAAAAAGTTTCATACAGCAAATTTAGACAAATTCCGTTTAGGCAAAAACAATACCAAAGAATTCGTAATTCAAAGGATTTGAAAAGTTCAAATGGTTCAAAAGGTTCAACGTTCATCTCTCAACGTTCATCGTTTTATTTCATAATCACAAATCATAAATCGGCAAAGCCGAAAGGGTTTTTCCAAATTCTCTAGTATATTTGCACAAAATTCAATTCTATGTCTGAACAGTCACGTATTTCGACGGAAAGAGCTCCAAAGCCTGTAGGTTTATATCCACATGCTAGAAAAGTGGG
>JBDLVK010000076.1:0-6998 GCA_039804825.1 Bacteroidota bacterium | reverse complement strand
TTAGATACACATACAGAATCACTTTCACACCTTCAGATTCCGAAAGTTGCTACACCGAAATACAATGGTTGGGGGGATATTTTACGTTGGTCTTTGCAAGAAAATGTGCCTGGAGAATTCCCATATACTGCAGGATTGTTCCCATTCAAACGTGAAGGAGAAGATCCTACTCGTATGTTCGCAGGAGAAGGAGGACCAGAGCGTACAAACAAACGCTTCCATTATGTTTCTCTTGGAATGCCGGCAAAACGTTTGTCAACAGCATTCGATTCAGTAACACTTTACGGAAATGATCCGGATGTGCGCCCTGATATTTACGGTAAAATAGGAAACTCTGGTGTATCCATCTGTTGTTTGGATGATGCAAAGAAATTATATTCTGGTTTCGATTTATCTCACGCAATGACATCTGTTTCCATGACAATTAATGGTCCAGCACCAATGTTGTTAGGATTTTTCATGAATGCAGCGATCGATCAAAATTGCGAAAAGTACATCGTTGCAAATGGTTTAGAAGCTGAGGTTGAATCTAAAATTGCTGCGATTTATAAAGAGAAAGGAGTTGAGCGACCACGATACCAAGGTGATTTACCTGAAGGAAACAATGGTTTAGGTTTAATGCTATTGGGTGTAACAGGTGATCAAGTTTTGCCTTTGGATGTTTACAATCAAATTAAGGCAGAAACTTTAACCCAAGTTCGTGGAACGGTTCAAGCAGATATTTTAAAAGAAGATCAAGCGCAAAACACGTGTATTTTCTCAACTGAATTTGCATTGCGTTTAATGGGAGATGTTCAAGAATATTTCATCGATAAAGGAGTTCGCAATTTCTATTCTGTCTCAATATCAGGATACCACATTGCAGAAGCTGGAGCGAATCCTATTACACAGTTAGCATTTACCTTGGCGAATGGATTCACTTACGTGGAATATTACATGAGTCGCGGAATGAATATCAATGATTTTGGTCCAAACTTATCGTTCTTCTTTTCAAACGGAATTGACCCTGAATACGCTGTTATTGGGCGTGTTTCAAGAAGAATTTGGGCGAAAGCACTGGCTAAAAAATACGGAGCAAATGCCCGAGCACAAATGTTGAAATATCACATTCAGACTTCTGGACGTTCGTTACATGCACAAGAAATTGATTTCAACGATATTCGTACTACCTTGCAAGCGTTGTATGCGATTTACGACAACTGTAATTCATTGCACACGAATGCATATGACGAGGCGATTACAACTCCAACAGAGGAATCAGTTCGTCGTGCGATGGCAATTCAATTAATCATCAACCGCGAATTAGGTTTAGCGAAAAATGAAAATCCGCTTCAAGGTTCATTCATCATTGAAGAATTAACTGATTTGGTTGAAGAAGCTGTATTGTTAGAATTCGATAGAATCACTGAGCGAGGTGGCGTGTTAGGTGCAATGGAAACAATGTATCAACGTTCTAAAATTCAAGAAGAATCCTTGTATTATGAGACATTGAAACATACAGGTGAATTCCCAATAATTGGTGTAAATACTTTCTTAAGTTCAAAAGGATCGCCAACAGTTCTTCCTAAAGAAGTTATTCGTGCAACTGAAGAGGAAAAGCAGTATCAAATTGAGATGCTTGAGAACCTGCACAAAGCTCATTCGGATAAAATCGAAAGTGGAATTCAAAACGTTCAAAACGCAGCAATTCAAAATAAGAATATGTTTGAGCAATTGATGGAAACATGTAAATATGCATCGTTGGGACAAATTACCAATGCCTTGTTTGAGGTTGGTGGTCAGTATCGAAGAAACATGTAAGCTGAATGGCTACAAGTACATATATAATATTAATAAAAGAAATCCCGAGGAGCCATTGCTTTTTCGGGATTTTTAGTCTTGTGTTGAATCAGAAACCTTTCTATTTTCAAACATTAGATATATTTAATAATGCATTAATCAAATTGTAAAATGATGCGTAATAAATTCTTTTTTTCATTCATTTTCTTGTTGTTAACGAATAGTTCGTTTAGTCAATTATTTCCAACCGTTTCTGAGCACGTAATCATTCCAACACCGGAAGTTTATCAACGAGTTGAAGGACAAATGATGTTGACCGAAAACATTTCAATTTGCTCGAAAGATTTACCTGAAAACATAAAAAATTATTTAATAGATAAATTCAATCATGTCTATGAAATAAGAACTACGGTATCTCAGGTTAGCAAAGACATTGTTTTCAAGAAAATTGCAAATGTCCCAAAGGACTGGTATTCAATCAATGTGAATGAAACAGTTACAATTACTTACAGCTCCGAAGAAAGTTGTTTTTACGCAGTGGTGTCTTTACTTCAGATGATTGTAGGTGAAAATGGAGATTTGTCCATATCAAAATGTTTCGTTCAAGATGCACCCAATTTTCAGTGGCGTGGTTTACATTTGGATGTGTCGCGCCATTTTTATTCCGTGGATGAAGTAAAAAGATTCATTGACTTAATGGCTCTGTATAAGTTTAATACCTTTCACTGGCACCTAACAGATGATCAAGGCTGGCGAATAGAAATTAAAAAATACCCAAAATTGACAGAAATTGGAGCATGGCGAGATAGTACAGTGAACGCTCATTATAGCACAACGCCAAGAACTTATACAGTGGAAAAATATGGTGGTTACTATACGCAAGAGCAAATCAAAGAGGTTGTTGCTTATGCTGCTGCTCAGTATATTACAATTGTTCCAGAAATAGAAATGCCAGGTCATGCGCGAGCTGCACTTGCTGCTTATCCTGAATATTCATGTACGGGAGAGCAACAAGAAGTTCCTGGTTTGTGGGGTGTGTTTGACGATATTTTTTGTGCACATGAATCAACATTTGACTTTCTATATGGCATTATGGATGAGGTTTTAGAGCTTTTTCCATCGACTTACATTCATATTGGAGGAGATGAAGCACCAAAAGCGCGATGGAAAAAATGCATGAAATGTCAAGCAGTAATTCGAGAGCATGGATTGAAAGATGAGCATGAACTTCAAAGCTATTTTATTGGCAAAATGGATGAGTATTTAACGTCCAAAGGAAGAAAACTGATTGGTTGGGACGAAATTTTGGAAGGTGGTTTAAGTCCAAATGCCGCGGTAATGTCTTGGAGAGGATTTAACGGTGGAATTGAAGCTGCAAAACAAAAGCATTATGTAGTGATGAGTCCAGGCTCGCATTGTTATTTTGATCATTATCAAAGTGATTCACCAAGTGAGCCCCTGGCAATAGGAGGATACACTCCAATAGAAAAGGTATATGAGTTTAATCCTATACCCGAAGGTTTTACGAGCGAACAAGCACAATACATTTTAGGTGGCCAAGCAAATTTGTGGACAGAATACATTCCTAACATGCAACAATTGGAATACATGACTTATCCGCGTGCTTTAGCTTTGGCTCAAACGCTATGGTGTAAGAAAAAACCTGATTATAACACCTTTAAATCGACTTTGTTAGCAATACAATTTTCATATTTAGAACGCTATAATGTTAACTTCTCTAAAGCCGTAACATTCGCTAAATATGATGTAAAAAAATCAACAAATGGTGTAGTGCTCGAACTGGCGAAATCAACTTCTGATCAAGCTTTTAGAGTAAAAAGTTCGAATCGAAATGGCGAATCAGTTCAGGTATTAACTGGAAATGATTTCATTTCATTTAATCGAACTCACTCAAATGAAATTATTCCTTGTACAGTAGAAATTTCCAATAATTTTACAGACGATAAACAAGGGTTTACACTGATTGAACATCCTTCCTTGGGTCTAAATGTAGAATTAATAACACAACCTTCCTCTAGCTACCCTGGAAAAGGTGGTGAAACGTTAACAGATGGAATTTTAGGAACCCGACCTTGGAAGGGAAATGAATGGCTTGGTTTTCAAGATCAAGAAATCGAATTTCAAGTTGATTTAGGAAAAAAAGCAATTATTGATTCTGTTGATTTAAGTTTCTTGCAAGATGAAGGATCATGGATTCATCATCCGGCTAATTTGAGATTTTCTGTTTCAAAAAACGGAAAGAAATGGAAGTATTTGAAAAATTCTGAAATTTTTACAGACCAATATAAAATTGAATCAACAAGTCTTTTACCTTATCGTGCTAAATTACACTCCAAAGGAAGGTATGTTAATATAAAAGTAACAACATTTGATGTGATCCCAGAAGGATTACCAGGCGAAAACCATGTACCTTGGACATTTATGGATGAACTTATAATTTATTTCAAATGATGAAGTTTGAACTTTGCGCTGCCTCGATTGATGCAATAAAGATTGCTAAAGAATTAAATTTTGATCGAATAGAATTGTGCCAAAATTTGGAACAGGGTGGCATTACGCCATCCTACGGAATGATTGAATATGCAATTGCTTATGGCATCGAAACCCACGTTTTAATTCGTCCTCGTCCCGGAGGATTTTTCTATTCTGAAGAAGAGGTGGAAATTATGTTGCGTGAAATCTTGAATTGTAAACAAATGGGCGCAAAAGGAATCGTGATTGGTGCATTAACTGAGGCGGGGGAAGTAGATGAAGTATTTTTGGCGGAGGCAATGAAAAAAGCGCATGGGATGGAAGTAACATTTCACAGAGCTTTCGATGATTGTATAGAATGGCAAAAAGCAATGGATGTACTTATTAAACATGGTGTAAATCGTATTTTATCATCGGGCTTAGCACGTAATGTTGAGTTAGGAATGCCAATATTAAAGCAAATGATAACTCATAGTGCTAGTCGAATTGAAATCATGACAGGAGGAGGTGTAAGTGCAGCAAATGTTGGTAAAATTGCTTCTGAATTAAAACCAAATGCAATTCATTTTTCGGGAACCGTTAAAGTACAACAAGATGAAGAATCTTTGTTTGCCGAACCAGTATTAATGGTTGACAAACCGCGTGTTCAGAGAATACTTGCTGCTGCAGGAATAATCTGATGTACTAAATAGACAAAGTCAGCGTTTAGTAGAAATGAAGATTCAATTAACATTTTTTGCGTTCCTTGTAGTATTCTGTTCATTTGGACAGTGTGATACGATTACTCCTTTGAATAAACAGGTATTAAGCTATGCTCAATTCAATTTAAATAAAAAGGTTGGAAGAGGCGAGTGCTGGGACTTGGCAAAATACGCACTCGAAAATTGCAAGGCAACTTGGGATCATAAATTTGAATTTGGACGTCATTTGGAAAAAGGCGAATGTTTAATGCCAGGTGATATTATTCAATTCAAAGGTGTTAAAATTAAATACAAGGAAGGAAAGAAAACGCTTTATATCACAATGGAACAACACACTGCGATTGTTCACAAAGTTATTTCAACTGATGAAATAGAGCTGATTCACCAAAATACAGCATTCTCTGGAAAGAAAGTTGGCGTTAATTCAATAAAATTTTCAACGATTATCAAAGGTAAATATGATGTTTACCGCCCACAACTTTAGATACGATCTAACACATATCTAATTAAACCTTTCATTTCGGCCTCATAACCCTTCGAAAACTCCATATTTGGACGATTTGCAACACCAAGACAAATTGTTGCACATTCATGTCCCAAGGCTCTGCCTAAAGCAAAAATTGCAGATGATTCCATTTCAAAATTGCTTACAAATTGTTCATTAGAGCGGAAAGATGTCAATAGTTCATTCATACCTGAAATGCTATTTGTTAGTCGAAGTTGTCTTCCTTGTGGCCCATAAAATCCGCTACTAGTAACCGTAATACCTTTGTGTGTTTGGTCTGATTCCAATTGGGAAGTTAAACGTTTTGATGCTGAAATTAAATATGGTTGAATGGTGTTCGGTAAATTCAAATGTTGCTGTAAAGATGATTTTAATTCACCTTCTTCTTCTGTGAAATCAATAGCGTAGAAATGTGCAACGTTATCTAAGCCAAATGCATGGGAAGAAAGAATGTAAGAATGGACAGGAATAGTTGGCTGCAAAATTCCACACGTTCCAATCCTTATAATAGTTAATGATGTTTTTATGTTCTTTTCCTGTCGTTGATTTAAATCAATATTAACCAACGCATCTAGCTCATTAATAGTAATGTCAATGTTATCCGTTCCAATTCCCGTTGATATTACTGAAATTCTTTTAGAATTATACGTTCCTGTGTGACAAACAAATTCACGGTGCTGTGATTGATGTTCAATCGATTCAAAGAATGCAGAAATCATTGGGACGCGATCTTGATCGCCAACAAGAATTATTTTGTCAGAAATAGTTTCAGGAGATAATCCTAAATGATAAACCTGATTTTTATCGTTTAACACGAGTTCAGAAGCTGGAAATTGCATCGTTTATAAAAATAAAAAGGGCACAGAAAATGTTCTGTACCCCAAAGTAATAAAATGATTACTATTTAGACGTTATACTTCCAAATACTTTTTGCAAAATATCTGAAACTCGAGCCATAGGATCTTTTCTAATTTTATTTTCTTCCTGTTCCACCATATGAAATAAACCTGCGATTGCTTTTTCAGTCACATATTTATTCAAATCTGGATTTAATTTTTCACCACCTGTCAACGTCATCGCTGAGTTATATTTTGTAATGATAGGGTTCCAGTATTCTGTCAATTTAACTTTTGCAATTGCTGCTTCTACTTTAGGACTAAATGCTGCTACAAGTTTAGTAGTTGTTTGATCTTTCAAGAATTTAGTTGCTGCTCCATCTCCGCCATTTAAAATAGCAAATCCATCAGAAATACTCATGTTTGTAATCGCGTCAACGAAAATTGGCAAAGCTTCTTTGGTAGCTTCTTCTGCAGCTCTGTTCAATGTTGTTTCAAATTTGTCTACTTGACTGCTCAAACCCCAATCCAAAGCTTTTTGTTTTACTTTAAGCGCATCTTCAGGGAACGGTAAACGGATTGCTGCATTACCAAGAAAACCATCTGTAACAGATGTTAAATTAACAGAATTTTTTATACCAACATTTAATGCTTCTTTCAAACCTGAAATTACTTCAGTATTTG
>JBDLVK010000075.1:0-18966 GCA_039804825.1 Bacteroidota bacterium | reverse complement strand
AGCCAATTGCAATTCGAGCAAATTTTGAATCAGCATTTTGGGCAAAAACGAAAAGAACAACAAGCACTAAAATTCCAAGTAGGCTGTTCGAACGAAATGATTTATCAAAAAGGTTTAATAGAACAAAAATCATCAAAGCATAAAGGAGATAATCATTCGGATTATCATAGGTAAAAAGTGGAGCGTAAAAGTTATTTCCAATGACCATTGACGGAAATTCTGCTGTAGTTGCACCTGCAAAGTGTATACCTGTATAATATTCGAAAACACCGAAAACCAATAATAATCCTAAGAAAGACCTCCATCCAATTACGACAAGTCGCTGAAATTCTTCCTTCCCCAATTGATAATAACTTGAGAATAGCACTAGACAAAATATGCATTGCATCACAAGAGAACGAATATCAAACAATCCGGAACTATTGAACCCATTCATTTTTAATTGTACGATTGCTATTAAAAACCATGCTATAAGAAAGAAAGCAATTATCTTATTCAGCAAAGACCATTTTCGTAATGTTGGAATTGTGAATGGAACAAGTGCTATACTAAACAGTAAATTGGGGTAAATGGTCATGAATCCGATGGAGACAGAGAGAATTTTTGCTCCAAAAGGCAAGGTTAACAACCATCCTAGGAAGAGAAATCGGATTACTTGATTTCCTTTAGTTGAAATTAGCTGATCACTGCGCATAGTTCTTTCATCCCTTCTTCAAATTCAATTGGATTTGAATAGTTCAGGTAGTGACTGATTCGATCGACAGATGCAAGAGAATTTCGAACATCTCCTTCTCTTGGTGGTCCATACGTGACTTTTGTAGCTGAATTATAAATACCTTTTGCAATCAAATTAGTTTTGATGTCTTCCAATACTTGATTAAGCGTATAAGACTGGCCACAAGCAACGTTGTACACTTTTCCGAAAGCTTCTTGATTTGAAGATGATAAAGCTCTTAAATTGGCTTGAACAGCGTTCTGAACAAATGTAAAGTCACGTGTTTGTTCGCCATCACCATTAACGATGATTTCTTCGCCTTTGATCATTTTATCAATGAACTTAGGAATCGCTGCTGCATAAACGCCATTTGGATCTTGTTTCGGTCCAAACACATTGAAATAACGCAAACCTACGGTTTCCATTTGGTGCAATTGATGATACACTAACGCGTATTTTTCATTCAATGATTTAGTGACAGCATAAGGTGACAAGGGATTTCCTTCATCGCCTTCATGTTTTGGTGAAGATTGAGAATCACCATAAACAGAACTTGAACTGGCATAAACTAAGCGTTTAATACCTGTTTCTTTCGCTGCATGCAACATATTTAAAAATCCAGTTGCGTTAACTGCGTGTGTATTGTGTGGAAATTCGATTGAACGTGGAACGGAACCTAAAGCTGCTTGATGCGAAATTACATCGATTCCTTTCACAGCATTTAAACACGCATCGTAGTCACGAATATCTCCTTCAATAAATGTAAAATTCGGATGATTGAAAAATTCTTCAATATTTGATTTACGACCTGTTTCCAAGTTATCAAAAACTGTCACATTAGCACCTAACTTTAATAAAGCTTCTGTTAAGTTGGAGCCGATAAAACCAGCTCCACCAGTAACCAAAACATGTTTATCTTTCAACCTATCCATGAAAGTGAATTATTTTGCGTAATTAACTGAACGTTTCTCACGAATTAC
This sequence comes from Bacteroidota bacterium, assembly GCA_039804825.1. Lineage (GTDB taxonomy): Bacteria > Bacteroidota > Bacteroidia > Flavobacteriales_D > Crocinitomicaceae > M0103. The sequence goes on along the minus strand of JBDLVK010000075.1, from coordinate 17,271 downwards.
TGTCACCTTCACTTGACCTGGATAAGTCATTTCAGTTTGAATTCGTTGAGAAATTGTGAACGATAATTCGTCCGCTTTTAAATCTGTAATTTTATCTGCTTCAACCAACACACGTAATTCGCGTCCTGCTTGAATTGCATAAGCACTTGATACACCATCATACGACAATGCCAATGATTCAAGTTCTTTGATACGTTTGATGTATGCCTCAACGATTTCTCTACGGGCTCCTGGACGCGCACCTGAAACGGCATCACACACTTGAACAATTGGAGAAATCAATGTTGTCATTTCAATTTCGTCGTGGTGAGCTCCGATTGCATTACAAACTTCTGGTTTTTCACCATATTTCTCTGCAAGCTTCATCCCCAAAATTGCGTGTGGTAATTCTGGCTCATCGTCTGGAACTTTACCAATATCATGTAAAAGTCCTGCTCGTTTTGCAATCTTAACATTCAAGCCTAGCTCAGATGCCATTGTAGCACACAAGTTGGCAACTTCACGAGAGTGTTGAAGTAAGTTTTGACCGTAAGAAGAACGGTATTTCATTCGTCCAACCATGCGTGTCAACTCAGGATGTAATCCATGAATTCCTAAATCCATACACGTTCTACGACCTGTTTCAGCAATTTCTTCTTCTAATTGTTTTTTCGTTTTTGCAACTACTTCTTCAATACGTGCTGGGTGAATACGTCCATCAGAAACTAATTGATGCAAAGCCAAACGAGCAATCTCTCTTCTAACTGGGTCAAAACAAGAAAGAATAATTGCTTCTGGTGTATCATCAACAATAATCTCAACTCCAGTTGCGGCTTCCAAAGCACGAATATTACGACCTTCACGACCGATAATTCTACCCTTCACCTCATCAGAATCAATATTGAACACAGAAACAGCATTTTCAACTGCTTGCTCAGTCGCAACACGTTGAATTGTTTGAATCACAATTTTCTTCGCTTCACGATTTGCATTCAATTTTGCTTCTTCTGTAATTTCTTTGATGTGCGCCATTGCGCCAGTTCTAGCCTCGTCTTTCAACGCTTCCATCAAACCATTCTTCGCATCTTCAACAGACATTCCAGAAATTTTTGACAACTCAGCAACACGTTTCTCTTGAATTTTCTCCAACTCAGCATGTTTTACTTCGAAGGCTTGAACTTTGGCTTCCAATTCATTTTGATTTTTAAGCAATTCACCCTCTTTGCGACTTACTTCTTCAATTTTTTGCGTCAACGTTTTTTCTTTCGCCTTCGTACGGTCTTCAGTAGACTGTAAACGTCTTTCTTTTTCCTTGATTGCAATTTCGTGTTCTTCTTTTAACTTAAAGAATTTCTCTTTTGCCTGAAGAATCTTTTCTTTTTTGATGTTTTCTGCTTCCAACTCAGCTTCACGAATTATTTGTTCGCGCTTGCTTTTCAGGACAACATTTAGCATCACGAACGTTGCGGCTCCTCCACCTGCAAGTCCAATCACTAAACCTATTACTAAATCCATTTTATAAATTATTAAGTATACAACTTGTCAAGCTGCAACGAAATGAAAATGAATGTGTGAGAAAATAGTTTATTGTAACGAATCTAGCTCTTTAGATAAATCGTCCAGTTTCGATTCTATATCCGAATAATCGGCTTGTTGCACCGTTGCTGGTCCTGAATTTGTTGATTTTGTAGCTAGTTGTAGCGCAGTCATTGCAAGTAAATCTTGCATATCTTTCACTGCATAATTGTCCTGAAGCGTTTTAATCGCTCGATTGATATCTTCTGCGGCTTTCGTCACTTTTGCCTCCTCACCATGGTTCACTGTGAGTGGATAAGTTCTTCCTGCAACTACGACTTTCAAGGACAATTTTCCCATTCGTTATTTTTTTAACTGACTAATGCAGTATTCAATTTCCTTCACCAATTCATCAATTTCTTCATCCTTTTTACCTTGAGGACGTTCAATTTCGATAACTTGACTTTTTGTCGTTTCCATTTCCAGTTTTAATGCGGCAATTTCAGCTTGGTAAGATTCTTCCTGCTGTTTTTGTTGATGCAAACGCTCATTTAATAATTGCACTTCAGCTTGAAACGTTTTGTTTTTTTCACGTTCTTCATTCAATTGATGATGCAACGCTTTTGTTTTTAAGCGAATATCTTCAATTATATGCTGAATACGATCTGTCATTGGTTGCGACTTTGTACAAAATTAGTATAGTCTTGAACATTCACAACAATTTTAGTTGATTCTTCGCATATTTTTTTTCAAACGCTTACTTTTGATAAATGATAAAGCACATAATCTTAGTTGTTCTCCTCTATTTTTTTAGTCAAACAGCCTACAGTCAAACCAAACATTCGTATCGATCTCCCTTAAATATTCCTCTTGCAATTTCAGCGAATTTTGGTGAGTTGCGTCCGAATCACTTTCACATGGGCGTTGACTTTAAAACGAATGGTGTCGAGGGTTTAACACTTTATGCAGTTGAAGATGGCTTTATTTCTCGTGTGAAAGTTTCCCCTTTTGGTTACGGAAAAGTGATTTATATTGATCATCCAAATGGTGTAACTTCTGTCTATGCTCATTGCTCAGCGTTCAAAGGAAAATTGGATTCATTGGTGAAAATCACACAAGAAAAAGAACAAAATTTTGAAGTAGAAATTTATTTCACAGAAAATGATTTACCGGTCAAAAAAGGAGATGCAATTGCTTTATCTGGAAATACAGGAAGTTCAACTGCCCCACATTTGCATTTTGAGTTGCGCGACACAAAAACCGAAGACGCACTGAATCCTCTTCTTTATGGTTTTGAAATTGCGGATCATAAAGCTCCTGAAATTAGCGGAATCAAAGTTTATTCGCTCACAAATGAAGGTTATCAAATTCCCGGAAAATCGAAATATTTCAAGGCTACAAAAGGTCAATTTGGTTATTATGTGGGGGGCGATTTAATTTCCATCCCATCTGACTTTAGCACCTTGCTGGGCGGAATAGGTTTCGCGGTTGAGGTCGTTGATTTTGTTGATGGTTCTACAAATACTTGCGGTCTTTATGGAAGCGCACTGAAAGCGGAAAAAGACACCTTGTTTTGTCAGGAAATTAAGCGCGTTTCGTTTGATGAAACACGTTACATCAACAGCCACAAAGATTATGTGGAATACACGGTAAACAAGCGTAAATTTCATAAATCGTTCAAAACAGATGAAAATCCATTGGACATGTATTTGTGTTCTCAAAACAATGGCGTAATTCCGGTAAAACCTGGTGATACATTGGCTATATATTACGCTGCTTTTGACTTAAAAGGAAACAAATCTGAATTGAAATTTAAAACGGCTATTCAAGCAGGAAGTCCTAACACAACAGCAACTATCTTCCCTTCTTGGAAGTACTTATTTCCAGATTCGAGTTACCATTTTCAAAGTGACCAAGCTGAATTTTATGTCAAAGAAATGACCTTCTATGAGCCAACTTTGAAGAATTTATCATTGAAAGGGACATTTTCCTTGGGAGATCCCAAAACACCAATTCAACAAGAAATTACTGTGAAATTGAAATCGCCCACCAAACCTACTGCAAAAAACTATCTTGCGGTTACAACAGTGGGTGGAAGAGTGAAACCATTGACAACTTCCATAGAGGGAGATTGGCTCACGGCTGAATCAATGTACTTGGGAAGTTTTTCAATCAAAACAGATACGCTCGCACCTTCTGTCACTCCTTTAAATTTTAAAGAAACGGATAACGTTACAACAAAAAAGCGATTGACATGGAAAGTTATGGAGTACCAAACGCTTTTAAGCGATTATGACTTATTCATTGACGGCAAATGGGTTTTATTAGAATATGAGGAAAAAAGCAATTATGTTTTTTATGATCGACCTTCAACTATTACTGGTGAGCACGAATTGCTTTTAATCGCCAAAGACCGTTGTGGAAATGTTAAGGAATGGCGCAAGAAAATTAAATTTCAATAAAAAACGCGAAGATTTCTCCTCGCGTTTCAGTTATTTCAATCATAATTTTTCAATCATCGTCACCTTCTTCTTGTTCACCAGCTGGAACTTTTTGTCCTGATCGAATCTCTGTGTGACGTATTTCTCCGCCTGATGTTCCTGTTTGTTTTCCTAAGAACAATACGACCAACGAAAGGGCTAAAATCGCAATAGATAAGAGTTTTGCAAAGCTTTTTCCTTTCCAGCTTGCCCACAATCCAACAAGTGATAATGCACCAAGAAGGTAGTTAAGAAGTGCAAAAAGCTCTGCTTTCTCTTCGTGCTCATGAATGTAATTTTCGGTAACGCCAGCAAGGTTTTCTGCAACTTCTTCTGCGCCTTCACCCGATGCCATTGCTGCCATTGTGGCTACAGCTCCAATTGTGAATAGCAAATATGCCATACGTTTAACAACCTCAGAACGTACAAACATTCCTCCTACTAAAACTACCACACCCGCAATCGGCAAGATGATTGGTAAATGATTCACCATTAAGTGAAAATGTGCTTGATTCATACTATTTAATTTTAAATTATTTTATTTTAACCTGCTATTGTAACTCCGATTAATTTTCCAATTCCGAAGGTTACGGCCGCAGCGGCCAGTCCAAAAAACACCTGTCTAAATCCAGAGAACCATACATTTCTTCCCGTGAATAATGTAATCGCTGCTCCAATTAAAAATAGACCGATTGCACTAGCGATTGTACTCAAAACAATAGCTTTCATTCCGCTAGTTAACATGAATGGAAACACGGGAATTATCGCGCCAATTGCAAACAAAACAAAGGATGATAATGCAGCTTCCATTGCTGAGCCTTTTAATTCTTCTGCATTGATTCCTAGTTCTTCTTTCACCAACACTTCGTGTGCGTGTTCTTTGTTTTTCATCAATTCTTCAACGATATCTTTCGCTTGATCTTCAGGAATTCCTTTTGCCATGTAGATTAGTTTCAGTTCTTGTTTTTCTCCTTCAGGATTAATTTCAAGTTCTTCCATCTCTAATTGCATTTGATTTTCATAGAGTTCTTGAGAACTTTTTACTGAAATCCATTCACCCAAAGCCATAGACAAAGCTCCTGCGAGCAAACCTGCAACACCAGCCAATAAAACCCCTTGCTGATTTGCAGTGGCTCCAGCAATACCCATTACAAGTGAAAAATTGGAAACGAGTCCATCATTACCTCCGAGAACCGCAGCACGAATAGCATTACCACCAACAGAACGATGGCGCTTTTCAAATCGAGCCATTTGAGTCCCGGAAACACGCGTTTCGTTATCTAAAATTGAACGAAGAATCTTAACATGTGAATCTTCATTTCCAGAAATTTGAGCGTTCGACTTCGCTTTTTGACGAATAACATTGGTAGCCAAACTTTTCTCAGTATCCATTAAGGCACCAAGAACATAATCGTAACCGAAAATTTTACCGATTCGATTCAATGTTTTTGCACGCCATGATGGTTGCAGAAATTCATCAATGTTCTTGTTCAATGCCTTTGCAAATTCAACTGCATGACCTTTTTCAATTTCACTCATTTGAGCAAAAACTGAAGCTACAATTGGATCCTCCTCGTTTTCAGAAAGTTTTTGATACAAGTAATAAGCATCAACTTCAGTTTGAATTTGACTCTTTTTCATGTTTCCTCTTAATTACCCCAAAGTTTAACTGTTGAAACACCATGACAAGAATTACAAGCCCCTGAACTTAATGATGAACCCATGTAATGCGGCGTTCCATCTGAACCAGTAACTGCAGGATATAAACCTGTGACATCAATAGATTCAGTTGTGTGGAAATTTCCTTTCGCATCGATTTGAATGGTATACTTCAATGTTCCACCACCATTTGCAGCCGTGTACAACTTTACAGTTCCAGAAGACAATGGAGAAGTTAATGAGCTATTTGATGTACTTCCAGCAACTGAAAAGCATCCATCTCCTTCTCCTCCACTCTTGTGGCAATTCATACAGTTTTGTCCAAAATTGTGACTTTTATTACTTCCTGCAGAACTAATATTCGTTGATCCACATTTACCTTTTTTCTCACAACCAACCGTAGAAAAAATTGTTGCACCCGCAATGAATGCAATAAATAAAATTGAGTTAATTTTCATATCAAACAGTTTTTATTCTTCTTCACTTTTTATTAAAATGGCAGACATAATATCATATGCACCATGTAAAACAAGGTTTTCATTATAAGACCTTCCGTTATTTTTGTATTCAATTGCTGTTTTTCCGTTTTCAGTTGCCAATACATTTACTTCTTCAGGAGAATAGGATCTCATTCCTTTACTTCCTTTCTTACTGAAAAATACAACATTTTTTCCATTCATTTCAACCACTGCGTCAGAAGGAATGCAGAAGCGCTCTACTGCACCAGTATAAATACTTGCTTTAAAATAAGAACCTGGGGCAATATTGCTATTTTCTGTATTTAAATGACAGTGTACCTTCACCGTGCGATCCTTACCAATTTCTTTTCCAATCAAGAAAATTTTGGCATTGATAACTTCATTGTCATTTGAAAAAGAAAGCTGAACACTTTGTCCAATTTTTAAATGTTTCACATCTTTCTCAAAGGCAATTACCTCAGCGTGTGCATGTTTCAAATCGATAATTTCTAACAAATGTTCAGTTGGTTCTGCGTAAGCTCCAACATTAACATTTACTTTCGTAACAACGCCATTAAACGGTGCTACAACAGAAATCGCACGTTGCAAATTTCCCGCATTCAATTGTTTCAAGCTTACACCAGCCATTTCCAACTTTGCTTTTAAACCTGTTTTCTTCGCTTGAGCCATCGCTAATTGAGACTTAGCTAATTGCATTGCTTTCAAACTACCCGCTTCTTGTTGAACAAGCGATTTTTGGCGTTCTAATTCAGCAGTTAAATATTCCATGTTTCCAATTACCTCCAAATAGTCTTGTTGCAATTGAATTAACTCTGGATGCTCAATCGTAAACAAGGTTTGTCCTTTTTGAACGTTCATCCCATCCAACACGTTCAAGGTTTTAATAAAACCTCCAAATTGTGCTGAAATAACAGTTTTATTTTGTGGTGGAACCTCAATTGTACCATTCGCTGTAATCGTTAAACCAATCAATTCCTTTGTTGGTAAACCTTCTTTAATTTCCGAGTTTTTAATTTGTTCTGCGTTCAAATTGACACTTAACAAATTAACGGTTTCTTTTTCTGTTTTTACCTCAGGTGCGGATGAACATCCAACTACCAATGATGCAAGAAAAAAGACGAATAAATATGATGCTTTCATGTTGCTAATTTTAATTTTGAATGAACCAATTTAATTGATGAACAGTTTGGTTCAAATCATTCATAAGTTGTAAATAATTTAATTCAATATCGATGCAATTTTGCTTTGTTTGCAGGTACTCGATCATTGAAATCTCTCCCGTTTCTAATAGAATTTTCGCTTGTTCTTGCATAATCTTCGTTTGGGGAATAAGTTGCCCTGAGTACATTGCATACGAAGCGGCATAACTCTGATAGACTGTCAAGTATTGACTATATCCAGTCGCTAAGTTTGTTCGCTCATATTCTTGCAAATACTGCGTTTGCTGAATGTTGTTTGACAAGGCATCTGCTTTTCGTTTGGTAGAACCAAAGAACAAAGGTATTTCCAAACCAATTTGACCCGATTGAAAACGATCCGATTGACCAAATGTAATATCTTGTCCTCCAACTGAATGAACTCCAACCAACGTTTGATTCACATAACCAAGGGTGATATCCGGCAATGTTCGTGCGATAAGAACCTCTTTCTCTTTTGAAATGATGTCTTGTTGAGTTTGGTAATACAACAAATTCGGGTGATTTGATAAAGCACTTGTATCATTCAATACTTGAAATTCGGCTACTGTATAATTCACAGCTTGTGTGCTAACTGGAACATCCGACCCGATGTAGAATTGCAATTTGCTCTCTTCTGATTTCCGCTTTTCTTCCAGTAGAAATAATTGATTTTGCAATTCTTTGCGCTTCGTCGTTATCAAGGTCAAATCTAATTTAGTAGCATCTTTCAAGGCATATTTTATATCCACCTTCTTCTCGATCGCCATCAGTAATGAATCTTGTTCAGTCAACAATTGCGCTTTGGCTTTGTAATAACAAATGTTTTCATAAGTCATTTGGATATTTAATGCTAAGGACTTCCAATCGGAAGCATACATTGATTTTGCCTGTTCTGATTTCGCTTGACCCAATGCATTTTCTTTAGCAAAGACCGTAGGAAAGGGAATTGTTTGAGAAACAGTAATATTATTGTCCTTTTTATAGTAGGAATTGTACTGTCCTGCCATAAATGTTGCACTCGTTTTAGGCATCACCATGGCCGCTTTCCCCAGCAACAGTTCATTTTGAATTTGCATTTCTGATGCTTTCAAACTTAAGTTTTGCTCTTTCGCCATCGTTAAACATTGTTCAAGGCTCAATTGCTGATTAGTTTGACCGAATGTTTGTAAGCCAATAAAAACAAACAATGTCATTATCATCGTTTTCTGCTTTTTCATTTTTTTTATGGATTTACGTTCTGTAAACAGATAGAAAATTGGTAAAACGAATAAAGTCAAAATGGTCGCTGTAATCAGACCACCAATTACAACCGTTGCTAATGGTTTTTGAACTTCTGCACCACTTCCATGAGAAATTGCCATTGGCAAAAATCCCAAGGACGCAACCAAAGCTGTCAATAATACAGGTCTCAATCGAACACGTGTTCCCATCAAAACAATTCTTAATTGATTCGTGTATCCTTCTTTTTTAAGCGAATTAAACTCAGATATCAACACAATTCCATTTAATACAGCTACTCCAAATAAAGCAATAAACCCAACACCCGCCGAAATAGAGAATGGCATTCCTCTTGACCAAAGTGCAAGAATCCCCCCTAATGCGGCTAAAGGAATTGCTGAGAAGATTAATGTCGCTTGTTTTAAGGATTGGAAGGTCAAATACAATAAAAAGAAAATCATAAGCAAAGCAACTGGGACTGCAATCGATAGACGTGCACGAGCATTTTCTAAATTTTTGAATGTTCCTCCAAAAGTTGGATAATAACCTGCATCAAAGTTCACCTTCGAATCAATTTTAGCTTTCAATTCATTCACAATACTTTCAACATCACGTCCACGTACATTGAATCCAACAATTATTCTTCGTTTTGCATCGTCGCGTTGAATTTGATTTGGACCTTTTTCAAATTTCACATTTGCCAATTGATCCAAAGGAACTTGAACACCTAGCGGCGAAGTAACAGTAATTGATTTTAAATCGTCCATCGAAACACGATTTGTAGAATCCAGTTTTACAACTAAATCAAAACGTTTTTCTCCTTCGAAAATCAACCCAGCTGCTTGACCAGCAAAACTGATATTAATTGAACGGTTCACATCATCAATGCTAATGTTGTATTTAGAAAGTGCCAAACGATCGTATGAAACAATCATTTGTGGTAAACCTGTCATTTCTTCCACGTAGACATCTTGAACACCTTCAATATGTTCTGATAACGCTCCGATTTGTGACGCATATTTAGACAGTTTATCAAGATCTTCCCCATAAATTTTCACAACGACATCCTGTTTTGCACCTGTCATCAATTCATTGAAACGCATTTGAATTGGTTGTTGGAATCCGAACGAAACTCCTGGAAGATTGTCTTCCAACTTCTTTTGAATTTTTTCAGCCAATTCTTCTTTTGAATCAGCAGAAACCCATTCATCTTTATCTTTCAGAATGATCATCAAATCACAGGCTTCCATTGGCATTGGATCCGTAGGAATTTCTGCAGTTCCAATTTTTCCTACAACTTCTTTTACTTCGGGAAAGTTCTTTAAAATCAAATCCGAAAGTTTTTCAGTTGCATCTATGGTTTTTGTTAAACTAGTTCCTGTGATTAATCGTGTTTCAACAGCAAAATCTCCTTCATCGAGCGATGGAATGAATTCTGCACCCAATTGCTGGAAGAGTAAAACACTGATGACAATTAAGCCTACTAATCCTCCCAAAACAACTTTTTGACGACGCAAGAACGCATTCAAAACAGGCATGTAAATTCGCTTGAAAAAGGCCACAATCCTGTCACTAAAATTCTCTTTGATTTTGATTTTCTTACTTAAGAATAAGGCAGAAATCATTGGAACATATGTCAAGGAAAGGATCAATGCTCCAATAATCGCAAACATCACGGTTTGTGCCATTGGTTTAAACATTTTACCTTCAATACCAACCAAAGCTAATAACGGAAGATAAACCACCAAAATGATGATTTGTCCGAATACCGCACTTTTTGCAAATTTAGATGCAGATTTGTAAACCTGCACATCCATTTGATCTTGCTTCAATGTTTGATTTCCCTGATGATATAATAAATGCAAGGTCGACTCAACTATAATAACTGCACCATCAATGATCAATCCGAAGTCAAGGGCTCCTAAACTCATTAAATTTCCTGAAACACCGAATACATTCATCAACGATATTGCGAACAACATTGCTAAAGGAATAACCGAAGCAACAATGAGTCCTGCTCTGAAATTTCCAAGTAAAAGCACTAAAACAGTAATGACGATCAATGCACCTTCAATCAAGTTTTTTGTAACTGTTGAAATTGCGTTATTAACCAATTTAGTTCGATCCAAATAGACTTTTACTTCAACTCCAACCGGCAGCGTTTTTTTGATTTGTTCCATTCGCTCCTTCACATCCAAAATCACTTTGGAAGAATTTGCGCCTTTTAACATCAAAACAATTCCACCAACAGCCTCACCAGTGTTATTGTAAGTCAAAGCTCCATATCGTACAGCTGCACCAATTTCAACTTTTGCGACATCTTTCACCAAAACTGGTGTTCCAGCATCAGACTGCGAAATAATCGTTTGTTCGATGTCTTCAATCCCTTTCATCAAACCATCTGTTCGAATATAGGTTGTGGTTGAATTGCGTTCAATATATGCTCCTCCTGTATTTTGATTGTTTTGTTCAACCGCTCGAAAAACATCGCCAACAGTCAAACCAAAGGCTTTTAATCGCACTAAATCGACTGCAATATCGTATTGTTTCAATTCACCACCGAAACTACTGACATCCGCAATTCCTTCAACCCCGAGCAATTGACGGCGTATTACCCAATCTTGAATTGTTCGAAGTTCAGTTGCGTCGAATTTCTTTTCAAACCCTTTTTTCGGTTTCACGATGTATTGATAAATCTCACCTAAACCTGTACTCAATGGAGCCATGGATGGTTCACCGAATCCATTCGGAATTTGGTGTTTTGCTTCTGAAAGGCGTTCAGACACTTGCTGACGTGCCCAATAAATATCGGTTTCCTCATTAAAAACAACCGTCACAACACTAAGTCCAAAGCGACTGAAAGAACGAATTTCTTCAATTCCTGGAATTGTTGCCATTGTCTGTTCAACGGGAAAAGTAACCAATCGTTCAATATCTTCTGCACCAGACGAAGGAGAAGATGTAATGATTTGCACTTGATTATTTGTTATATCTGGAACTGCATCAATGGGTAGACTCTTTAATGAGAAGATTCCCCAAGTGATCAGCGCCAAGGTCATGATTCCAACGATTAATTTGTTGGAAATCGACCAATGAATTATTTTATTTAACATGAAATTGAGTATATAATGAAACACATTGAACCTGTTAGATTCAATTTTTTAATTGTTCATTATACTACTCGAGGTGGATTCCAAATGGAAAAAGACTTTTGTTGTACTGTAGAATTTGGCTCACCAAAGAAACTTTTTTCTTCATTTACGATGAACAAATATTCATGAATTGGTTCGAGTTTCACTTGATGAATAACCAATACAAAAGCACTTGCTACCGTTGATTTAAAAGGCAAATTGCGTTCGTTGTCTTTTGTATTATGATTTGAAAAATAGTGGTCTTTTACAAACTCCAAGAAGGATTGAAAATGTTCTTCACCATCTTGATGTGTTTCATAGTGATTAACAAGTTCGCTTAACTTGAAGAACTGTCCACCTTGCATATTTGGTGCAAAGGACAAAATTCCAAAGAGAAAAGTAAAAGCGATAATTGTTATTCTCATATAACAAAGTTAAAGCAAAAATCGAACCGTAAAAACAAAAATTGTTAATTACGCCATTGTACTCGGTGTTCCGAAGTTCATTGGAGGCATTCCTGTTGGATCAGAATCATCAATTACACCGAAATTTTGCTCGTATTTTTGAACATTATCAATTAACGCACGCATAAAACGTTTTGCATTAACAGGAGTCATAATAACACGTGAACGCACTTTACCTTTAGGCATTCCTGGCATCATTTGAACAAAATCACACACCACTTCAGATGGAGAATGTGTAATAATTGCAAGATTAGAATATATTCCTAAGGCCGTTTCTTCGTTTAATTCAATGTTTACTTGATTTTCGTTATTGTTTTCCATTGTGCTAAAATTTGTTTTATGAAGGTACTAATTCTTTCTCTATTACGAACGGTGTTAAAACAAAAAAGGAGTAACATTTCTGCTACTCCTTTTTCTATTTCAATCGATTCGATTAATTTTCAGAAATCTCTGCCAATGCTTCTTTAGAAGCAACAATCATTTTTTGGAAATCACGAACACCAGTACCAGCAGGAATTAAGTGTCCTACGATAACGTTTTCTTTCAATCCAAGTAAGTGATCTTCTTTACCAGAAATTGCAGCTTCATTCAATACTTTCGTTGTTTCCTGGAAGGAAGCAGCTGAGATGAATGATTGCGTTTGTAATGACGCACGAGTGATACCTTGTAATAAAGGCGTTGAAGTTGCAGGAACAGCATCACGAGCATCAACTAAATTCTTATCAGAACGCTTCAATTGTGAATTTTCATCACGCAACCTTCTTGCAGATACAATTTGTCCAGCTTTTAATGATGGTGAATCACCAGCGTCTACAACTACTTTCATTCCGTAAATCGCATCGTTTTCTTCCATGATATCTGCTTTGTGAACAGATTGTCCTTCTAAGAAACGAGTATCTCCGGCATCAACAATCTCAGCTTTCAACATCATTTGACGCACGATTACTTCGAAGTGTTTGTCATTAATTTTCACACCTTGTAAACGGTAAACCTCTTGAATCTCATTAACGATGTACTCTTGTACTTTCGTTGGACCTTCGATATTCAAGATATCGTTTGGAGTAATCGCACCATCAGATAATGGCTGACCAGCTCTAACGAAGTCATTCTCTTGTACAAGGATATGTTTAGAAAGTGGAACCAAGTATTTACGAACTTCACCTGTTTTAGATGTAATTTGAATTTCTCGGTTACCTCTTTTAATTTTTCCGTATTCTGCAATACCGTCGATTTCAGAAACAACTGCAGGGTTTGAAGGATTACGTGCCTCGAATAACTCAGTTACACGTGGTAAACCTCCTGTAATATCCCCAGTTTTACCTGCAACACGTGGAATTTTAACAAGGATCTCACCAGCTTCGATTTTGTCTCCTTCGTTTACAGCGATATGAGCGTCAACTGGCAATGAGTATTCTCTTAAAACTTCCTTCGTTTTCGCATCAATGATGTGAATAGCAGGGTTTTTCTTTTTATCTCTTGATTCAGTAATTACTTTTTCAGTAAATCCAGTTTGCTCATCGACTTCTTCACGGTAAGTAACACCTTCAACGATACTGTCGAATACTACTTTACCAGAAACTTCAGAAACGATTACAGCATTGTATGGATCCCATTTACAGATTACATCACCTTTTTTAACTTTAGTATTGTTTTCAATTACCATTTCAGATCCGTAAGGAATGTTGGCATTCATGATTACAATTCCAGTTTTCTCATCAGTGATTTTCAACTCAGCTGAACGTCCAACAACTACACGGCGCATTGTACCGTCTGCATTTTTCTTGTCAATTGTACGTAACTCGTCAATTTCCAATTTACCATTTGCTTTTGCTTTCATATCTGAAATATCAGCAATGTTAGATGCAGTACCCCCAACGTGGAATGTACGTAATGTCAACTGTGTACCTGGCTCACCAATTGATTGAGCAGCAACTACTCCAACTGCGTCACCATGTTGTGCTGAGCGATGAGTTGCAAGATTTCGTCCATAACATTTCGAACAAACTCCTCTTCTCATTTCACATGTAAGAACTGAACGAATTTCAACTTCCTCAATTCCTGCTTTATCAATTGCATTTGCTACATCTTCAGAAATCAATTCTCCTGCAGCAACAATTAAATTATCTGTTTCAGGAACATAAACATCATGAACTGATGTACGTCCTAAAATACGATCGAATAATGGTTCAACAACCTCGTCATTTTTCTTCAATGAAGTCGCAACAATACCTCTTAACGTTCCACAATCAGGAGCATTAATAACAACATCTTGTGCAACATCCACCAAACGACGCGTCAAGTAACCAGCATCTGCCGTTTTCAAGGCAGTATCGGCAAGACCTTTACGTGCACCGTGAGTTGAAATAAAGTACTCAAGAATTGAAAGACCTTCTTTAAAGTTAGAAAGAATTGGATTTTCAATAATTTCTTGTGAAGAAGCTCCAGATTTTTGCGGTTTCGCCATCAATCCACGCATACCAGATAACTGACGAATTTGCTCTTTCGAACCACGAGCTCCAGAATCAAACATCATGTAGATTGAATTGAAACCTTGTCTGTCAGTTTTCAATTGCTCCATCAATGTGTGTGTCAAACGAGAGTTCGTATGCGTCCAAATATCAATGATTTGGTTATAACGCTCATTGTTTGTGATAAGACCCATGTTGTAATTCATCATTACGTCTTTCACTTCATTTTCAGCTTTAGAAACCAATTCTTCTTTCTCTTTCGGGATAATAATATCATCTAAGTTGAATGACAAACCTCCTTTGAAGGCCATATCGTAACCTAATTCTTTAATATCATCCAAGAATTGAGCAGTACGAGATGTTCCAGAAATTTTCAATACTTCACCAATGATATCACGTAATGCTTTTTTAGTCATTACATCATTAATAAATCCAACTTCTCTAGGAACACGTTCATTAAATAAAACTCGACCACAAGTTGTATCAATCAATTGTAAAGTTGGTACACCTTCTTCGTTCAAATCATATGTTTTCACTTTGATATGAGCGTGTAAGTCAAGACTTTTTTCGTTATAAGCGATGATAACCTCTTCTGGTGAGTAGAAAATTCCATCTTCACCTTTAACGATTTCATCTTTAGTAGTTCTTTTTCCTTTTGTAATGTAGTAAAGACCCAAGACCATATCCTGAGATGGTACCGCGATAGGCGCGCCATTTGCAGGGTTCAAGATATTGTGCGATGCTAACATCAACAATTGAGCTTCCAAAATTGCAGCGTTACCTAATGGTAAATGAACCGCCATTTGGTCACCATCGAAATCGGCATTGAAGGCTGTTGTTACCAACGGGTGCAAACGAATAGCTTTTCCTTCAATTAACTTCGGTTGGAATGCTTGAATACCAAGTCTGTGTAGAGTTGGGGCACGGTTTAATAATACTGGGTGACCTTTCAATACGCTTTCTAAAATATCCCAAACAACTGGCTCTTTGCGATCAACAATTTTCTTAGCAGATTTAACTGTTTTCACGATACCACGCTCAATCATTTTACGAATGATAAACGGTTTGTATAGCTCAGCAGCCATATCTTTTGGTAAACCACATTCGTGTAATTTCAAATCTGGTCCAACAACAATTACCGAACGAGCCGAATAATCAACACGTTTCCCAAGTAAGTTTTGACGGAAACGACCTTGTTTACCTTTCAATGAATCAGAAAGCGATTTCAACGGACGATTAGATTCCGTTTTAACGGCACTTGATTTTCTTGAGTTATCGAACAATGAATCGACCGCTTCTTGAAGCATACGTTTTTCGTTACGCAAGATTACTTCAGGAGCTTTAATTTCGATCAATCGTTTCAAACGGTTATTACGGATAATAACACGACGGTATAAATCATTTAAATCTGAAGTTGCGAAACGTCCCCCGTCTAGAGGAACTAAAGGACGCAATTCAGGTGGAATAACTGGAACAACCTTCACAATCATCCACTCTGGACGGTTGTCAATACGCTCTTGAGATTCACGCATTGCTTCAACAACTTGCAAACGTTTCAACGCTTCATTTTTACGTTGAACTGAAGTTTCAGTATTTGCTTGGTGACGAAGATTGTATGATGTCTCTTCCAAGTTCATTGTTCTTAACAAATCATGTAATGCCTCAGCACCCATTTTCGCTACGAACTTATTTGGATCCGTATCTTCCAAGTATTGGTTTTCTTTCGGAAGTGTATCTAGAATATCTAAATACTCCTCTTCTGTTAAGAAATCCAAACGTGCTAACGAAGAACCATCTAAATTAGTTGCAACACCTGGTTGAATAACCACGTAACGCTCGTAATAAATGATTTGATCCAATTTTTTAGTTGGTAAACCTAAAAGGTAACCAATTTTGTTTGGTAATGAACGGAAGTACCAAATGTGAGCAACAGGAACAACTAATGAAATGTGTCCCATTCTTTCACGACGTACTTTCTTTTCAGTTACTTCAACACCACAACGGTCACAAACGATTCCTTTGTATCGGATACGTTTATATTTACCACAGTGACATTCGTAATCTTTAACTGGTCCGAAGATTCGTTCACAGAACAAACCATCTCTTTCCGGCTTATATGTACGATAGTTAATCGTTTCTGGCTTAAGTACTTCTCCACTTGATTGCTCAAGAATAACCTCTGGCGATGCCAAAGAGATTGTGATTTTGTTGAAGCTACTTTGTTTTTTTGGTGTTTCTTTTCTGTAAGCCATGTTTTTGCTTATTTCTTAATTCAACAACTTGACAATTAATCCAATGAGATGTTTAAACATAAACCTCTAAGCTCATGCAACAATACGTTGAACGATTCAGGAATTCCTGGTTCAGGAATATTATCTCCTTTAACAATCGCTTCGTATGCTTTTGCACGACCCATTACATCATCCGATTTAACGGTCAAGATTTCTTGCAATATGTTCGATGCACCGAATGCTTCAAGAGCCCAAACCTCCATCTCACCAAAACGCTGACCTCCGAATTGAGCTTTACCACCCAATGGTTGTTGTGTAATTAATGAGTAAGGTCCGATTGAACGAGCGTGCATTTTGTCATCAACCATGTGTGAAAGTTTCAACATGTAGATAATCCCTACTGTAGCCGGTTGGTGGAAACGATCTCCGGTTCCTCCATCGTATAAGTAAGTTTTACCTGATCTTGGAA
>JBDLVK010000074.1:0-3173 GCA_039804825.1 Bacteroidota bacterium | reverse complement strand
GCTTGAAACCAATAAAATCTGTTGGAATTAACTTTGTTCCTTGGTGAATCAATTGAAAAAACGCGTGCTGTGAATTGGTTCCCGGTTCGCCCCAAATGATGGTTCCTGTTTGGTAATTGACTGGCTTTCCATCTCTACCAACACATTTGCCATTACTTTCCATAATACCTTGTTGGAGATACGGTGCTAACTTTTGCAAATACTGCGTATAGGGAATCAATGCTTCGCTTTCAGCCCCATAAAAATTATTATACCATATACTTAACAACGCCAAAACAACTGGAATATTCTTGTCAAACGCTTCGTTTTTGAAATGCTCGTCCATATTATTTGCACCTGCCAACAAATCTTCAAAATGGTCAAAACCAACTGCAAGACTGATAGACAAGCCTACGGCACTCCACAACGAAAAACGTCCTCCTACCCAATCCCACATCGGGAAAATAGCGTCTGGACTGATGCCAAATGCTGTGACGCGTTCGATATTTGTTGAAACAGCTACAAAATGTTGTGCAACAGCTGCTTGTGTACCCGATTGTAAAAACCACGAACGAATTGTTTCTGCATTCGTTAACGTTTCTTGTGTAGTGAATGTCTTGGAAACAATAACAAAAAGCGTCGTTTCTGGATTGAGTTTTTTGAGCACTTCTTGCACATGATCGCCATCTACGTTGGAGACAAAATGAACGTTTAAGTGGTTTTTATAAAACTGCAACGCTTCCACCACCATTGCCGGACCCAAATCAGAGCCACCAATTCCAATATTGACAACATCAGTAAATGGCTTTCCAGTAAATCCAAAGCGTTTACCCGATATAACCTCATCAGAAAACTGTTTGATTTTGTTTTTTACCGCAGTAATTTCTGGCAACACATTCACACCATCAACCAGAATTGCTTCGTTTTCTGTTGCACGTAAGGCAGTATGCAACACCGCTCTGTTTTCAGTTTGATTGATGATTTGACCCCCAAAATACTGTTGGATCGCATCCGACAAGTTCATTTCTTTGGCTAACGCCAACAACAAATCCATTGTTTCATCGGTTACTCTGTTTTTCGAATAATCGACTAAGAAATCCTGCCATTCGATGTGCATTTTCTCCGTCCGCAACGGATCAGCTGCAAACAACTGTTGCATTTGAATTGCTTTTGTTTGTTCAAAATGAGTGGCTAGTTGTTGCCATGCGGCAGTTTGTGTGGGATTATTTGTATTGAGTGCCATGTGAAATTTCTTTGTTTTCTGATTATAAAACGTTTTATCTTTTTACCCAACATTAAATTCATGGAATCAACAATGATGAGAATATGTTCGTGGTCAAACAAACTAATAAGATTAAAAACAAAATTAAAAAAAAGCAGGGATTTGACTTACTTTTTTCATTGCCGAAAAAGTAACTTTTCCCAAAGTCTTAGGTTCACACCTACTTTTGACATAAAATAAAAATCCCGACTGAAACACGTTCAACCGGGATTTTATTATATTGAACAAAAACCAAAATCCACTCTGCGTTCTTCATTCAAAATTCTACATTCTGAATTGATCTCTCTGCATACTTCATTCTATTCCCTTATCGACCAAAGTCATCTTGAACGCGTACGATATCGTCTTCGTTAGAAGGGTGATTGGCATCCGTGTGTTGCCAAATTTCTGCAATAACAGCATAATCACTCAATCCGATTAAGCGGTGGCGTTCTCCTTGTTGAAGTGTAATTGTATCGCCAACATTAAGTACCTGCAATGCTCCTTCTTCGTCTGTATCACTCGTAACTACGCCAGCCTGACCTTGAATAACACGCCATATTTCTGCTCTGCGGTGATGGTATTGCCACGACAACCTTTTTTCAGGTGCAACTATTAAAATCTTTGGGCTCAATTGCCCACCAATTTTCAAAGTTGAAACATCTAATCCTTCAAAATAAGCATCCGCAAAGTTTTGTGCTTGCGCTTCAGCAATAACAAAAAAACCACCCCAAGGACGGTTATTATCCATTGAATCAATCTGAAAACCATTAGATTCAAGTTCTTTTTGTATGTTTTTAAATATCATATCTTTTTTTTAAACAGACCAATCTTTTCCTTTAATATCTTCAACTACATTTTTTATTCCGTCTGTTAGTGAAATCGAAGGAGTCCAACCTAAATTAGTTAATTTGGTACAATCTAACAACTTACGTTGCACGCCATCTGGCATTGTTGGGTCTGTAAGAATCTCACCTTCGTAACAGATGATTTGCTTGATTAACTTTGCTAAATCTAAGATAGTAATTTCTTTTCCAACACCTATATTGATTGTTCCAGATTCACTAAAATTCTCCATTAAGAACAAACATGCTGAAGCCATATCATCCACATGCATAAATTCACGTAACGGTTTACCTGTACCCCAAATAGTAACAGCAGTTTCACCTTTTGTTTTTGCTGTCATAAATTTACGAAGCAAAGCAGGTAATACATGTGAATTTTTTAAATCATAATTATCGTTTGGTCCGTATAAATTTGTTGGAATGACTGAAATGAAATCGCATCCGTATTGCGAACGATAAGCCTCACACATTTTAATTCCTGCAATTTTAGCAATGGAATAATATTCATTTGAAGGATCTAATTTTCCAGATAATAAATCTATTTCTTTTAGCGGTTGTTGTGCTTCTTTTGGATACACAGTTGACGAAGCAATAAAAATCAGCTTTTTAACTCCACTCAAATATGCTTGATGTATTATATTACTCTGAATTACTATATTTTGATAGATGAATTCAGCTTTATATTGTTTATTCGCTAAAATCCCGCCTACTTTCCCTGCCATAAAAAAAACATAATCTGGTTGTTCCTTTTCAAAAAACAAAGCAACTTCGTTCTGATTTGTCAAATCTAACTCTTGAGATGTTCGAACTATTAAGTTCGAATATCCTTTAAGTTGTAACATTCTTATCATTGCAGAACCAACTAAACCCAAATGACCAGGTATGTAAATCTTTGAATTTTTATCCATTTAAACCTATATCCGATTAATGATACATTCTTCGACAAATGTAATTAATTATAAAACTTTTATTTAAACTTATTGATAGCGTAAAAATAAAAATCACCTTAAAAGTTTAAAATAAATAAAATTCAGCAGCCTTTTGGGAAGCAATCTTAAAGGATATCTTATTATTGTGAATTTGATAAA
>JBDLVK010000073.1:0-10447 GCA_039804825.1 Bacteroidota bacterium | reverse complement strand
AAAAAAGGAGAACCTTCCGATTCTCCTTTTTAATTTCTTTACAGAAAGTGGATTAGTTAACTTTTCCAGAAAGTTCAGCACCAGCTTTGAAACGTACAACGTTTTTAGCAGCGATTTTGATTTCTTTTCCAGTTTGTGGGTTACGTCCAGTTCTTGCAGCACGGCTAGATACTGAGAAAGATCCGAATCCTACTAAAGAAATTCTATCTCCTGATTTCAATGCAGCCGCAGTTGCGTTAACAAATCCGTCCAATGCTTTTTTTGCATCTGCTTTAGACAATCCAGCTTCAGATGCAATAGCATCGATCAATTCTGCTTTGTTCATAGTTTTGGTTTTTTAGAATGTTTGTAATTAATTATCGAAACAAATATATCTGAATATCCAAGCCACACAAGCTTTTTGCCAAAAAAAAGTGCTTTTTTGTTGAAAAAAGTGGCGTTTTGTTGATAACCGAGTCAAAAATGCCCATTTTTCGGGGATGTTTCGACAAATTGTATGTTTTTATCGCTGAAATAAATAGTGAGTTAAAGCCTTAAAGATTAGGGATTGGAGAAGAATTAGGGTATGAATGAGGATAGAAAGTTAACAGCATTGTCATTTAATGAAATAGTATATTCATGTGGCAAATAATGATAATCAACTAATTCAGCATCTCTAAGCTTTTTCATGTGTTGATGAACGGAAACAGGATGAAGATGGACAAGGTTGGCAATTTCTTTGTGTGAAATGCTTTTGTTATTCAATAAATGATTCACGATTGTAATACGCGCTGGATGAGCCAGCGCTCTGGCAACCTTTGCCAAGTAAATAGTTTGTTGATCGAATTGAGAAGTCTTTGTTGCTCCCATGATTTAAGGTAGATTTTAATTATTATTACCTTTAAGTTATGAGGAATTATCGTTTTTGCAAAATTATAATTTAGTTTTTTTACAACATTACAACATTACAACATTACAACATTACAACATTGCAACATTTCAAAGTTGCAACGTTACAAATTAGCAACTTTGCAACTTTGCAAATTACCTTCGGTGCTGCCTTTGGCGGTAACAATCTTACTTAAAACTCCCGATTTTATTGGTTTACAGAACGATTTTCCCTCTCAAAAACCCAAAACCAACCACGTTCTTTCCAAACTTTCCCTATCCCAACTTCCACTCATCAATCTTATTCCCAGCCAAAAATTCCTTAAAAGTCATTCGTCGTTTACCTTCCGGTTGCAACTCACTTACTAACAAATAATAATCACCACACGGAAATAAAATTCCTTCTTTGGTTTCTTTTAACATCTTAGCGTCTGTTACTTTCATTTCTGTTTTGATCGCTTTGAATAGTTTAAACGTCTTTTGCTCGTTTTTAACTTCGTTTACCAAAGTGGTCCAAGCAGCAGGGTAAGGAGAAAGTCCTCTTACAAAATTGTGAACTGTGGCAACGGATTGCTTCCAATCAATTTCGCAAGTTGGTTTGAAGATCTTCGGTGCGCTTTTCAAATCTCCTTCAGCTAATTCCAATTGATCAATGCCAACAGCTGTTCCTTCCATTATTTTCTGAACGGTTGATGCACTTACTTTCGCACCCAATTCCATCAAGCGATCGTGCAATTCACCAACTGTTTCATTTTCGCCAATTGTAACATATGAACGCTCTATGACTTTTCCTGTGTCAATTTCCTTTTCAATAAAGAAGGTTGTGACACCTGTTTGCGCTTCTCCATTTATAACAGCCCAATTGATGGGAGCTGCGCCACGATAGTTTGGTAAAATAGAAGCATGTAAATTGATGGTTCCTTTTGGTGGCATAGCCCATACAATTTCTGGGAGCATGCGGAATGCAACCACAACAAATAAATCAGCGTTTAAATCCGATAATTCTTGAATAAACGCTTCGTCTTTTAAATTGGTCGGTTGCAGAATAGTCAAACCTTGCTCAACAGCATATTTTTTAACTGCACTTTCGTTGATTTGTTGTCCACGTCCTGCTGGTTTGTCGGGAGCAGTGATAACTCCAACTACATTAAATGCTTCTTTAATCAATTCATCTAAAATGCGAACAGCAAAATCTGGTGTTCCCATGAATACGATGCGAAAGTCTTGTTTGTTCATCATACAATTTTATTCTTCCAATCAAATGTCCTTAAATATAGAATAGAGAAAAGTCCTAAGGCACAGAAATAAACGTATTCCACGGACCAAATCCAAAAGATGTCTAATTTGAATACTTTAATTAATAAGTAGGCAGCAATGATGTAAATGCCAACACAAATAAATTCAATGGTAAAGGAAACAATGGTATTTCCGCTTCCATTGATCGTTTGGAAATAAACACTTACAAGACCAAAAATCATGATTGAACCCGCAACAAAGCGCATAATTTCAGCACTTTTATCAAGATAAACTTCAGCAGGATTAATAAATTGAATCATGGTCCTTGGATAGAACAAAGCACCGTGGAATACTAGAAAGAGGAAAATAAATGTCAAAAGCTGAATTCTACGTTGGATTGTTTTTAACGAATCAAAATCTTTCTTGCCGAGGTATTGTGAAATATAGGTCTTGGTCGTGCCCGCAAAACCAGAAATAGGTATAAAGGCAAGGAAGTAAATCGATCGAATATTTTGTGAAACTGTTAATTCGAATTTTCCAATTTGCTCAATCCATGTGAAGAAAACTGTCCATGTTGCTAATGCAATGAATCCTTGAAACATCAGAGGACTCCCAATTTTGAACAATTCTTTGAAGGATGGCCAATTGATGGAGAAATGAGAAAACAACTCCAATTCTTTGCGTTCCTTCGAGAAAATGAGGAATATGATTAAAAAGGTCATACCAAAACCATCTGCAATTGTATTGGCAATGGCTGCTCCTTCGAGTCCCATGGCTGGTAATCCAAACTCTCCAAAAATTAATATTCGGTCAAGAATAATGTTGGAAGTTGCTGTTATCGCTGCTGCAACAAGAACAACCCATGTTTTTCCGGAAGCAAGAAAGAACGCCTGAATGGACAAAGTAATCATTGCAAAGAACAAAGCGTAACTTCTGATTTGAATAAAATTCCCCTGTAAATCAGCTAAATCTTTGTGTTTTGAATAGGAATGCAACAAATCGGGCATGATGAATTGTATTCCCAAGAACAACAAAAATGCGATGATGAAATTGGATAGGATGGAAGTACCGAAAATTCGTCCAATGGCATCGGTGTTTTTCTGACCAATTCTTCGCGCTATTAAAATCTGCGCTCCGTCACCCATTCCTGCCAAGGCCATGAAAACAGTAACGTAAATCAAACCAGCATTTCCAACCGCATCAAATGAAAGCGTACTGTGACGACTTAAAAATGCAGCGTCAGTTATCAATACAACGGATTGTATGAAACTGGAAACCATCAACGGCACCGCAACTTTTAATATGGTCTTATACTTTAAGTCTAACATTTATATCCTTCTCGTTTCTCGGCTCTCGGCTCTCGGCTCTCGCTTCTCGGTTCTCAATTCAATCCACTTGTATCACCAATCCTTTCAAATATTCACCTTCTGGATGAAACGCATTGATCGGATGATCTGCTGGTTGATGTAATTGCTCAATAATGCGTACGTTCCTTCCTGCTTCAATTGCTGCTGCAATAACTGTATTCGTGAATAAGTATTTGTCCACAACTTGCGAACACGAGAAGGTAAAAATCAATCCTCCCGGTTTAATTTGACGAATGGCATGCGCATTCAATCGTTTGTAACCTTGAATTGCTTTGTGACGTTTTTCACGGTGCTTCGCGAAAGCTGGCGGATCCAACACAATAATGTCATAATCTTCTGGTAAATCCTTCATGTATTCCATCGCATCTGCGACAATTGAACCATGTTTTTTTTCGAATTTATTTAAAGCAACATTTTCTTCTGTTAATTGAATTGCTTTTTTTGAACTATCCAAGGAATGAACAAGTGTTGCACCGTTTTTAATTGCCAACAAACTAAATCCTCCAGAATAACAAAAGGTATTCAAGACTTTTTTGCCTTCAGCATATTTACCAAGTAAATAACGGTTCTCACGTTGATCAATGAAGAAACCTGTTTTTTGACCAGTTACCCAATCAATGTTCAATTTAACTCCGTGTTCAAGAGCTATATGCGGCGTTTCACACGATCCAAAAATATATTCATCTTTCACATCCGCACGTTGAGGCAAAGTATCCGAAGATTTGGAATATATCGCTGTCAATTCGTTTCCAAATGCTTTTTTTAACCCTTCAGCGATGGAAGAAATACTTGTGTACATTCCAATACTGTGACATTGAACAACTGCAACACCATTGTAAAAATCAACAACCAATCCAGGAAGTGAATCTCCTTCACCGTGAATCAAACGGCAAATCGTATTGTCTTTCGTTAGAAGATTCAGTTTTTTACGCAATTCTACAGCATTTCCAATGCGTTCAATGAAAAATGCTTCATCCAAGGGACGATCTTCAAAAGTCAAAATACGAACCGCAATCGTAGCATGTTGATAATGTCCACGTGCCAAAAACCGACCTTTGTGATCAGCAACAGTAACAACTTCACCATCTGTTAATTCGTTCGTTTCTGTAATGATTGCACCAGAAAATACCCATGGGTGACGACGAAGAATAGAATCGACTTTATGCTTGTGAATTTGTACCGTGTTCAAAATGAAAATCTTTTTGCAGTTAATATAGAAGCAAAAGTAACAAAAGGATGTGGATTCTCTCTTGAATAGTTTGTGTTTCCTCTTCTTAAGTTGCGTATTTTTGTACTATAAATCGAAAATCATGAAGTGTACAATCCATGTTTACTTGTTAAATGAACATTTTTCACCTGAACACGCAGAAGCGCACCACGATGGGAATGAATCAGAAAATAACCAGCGTTATGAGTGGGAAGATGAATTTGCTGTGACATCGACAGTTACTGCAGTAGAATTGCATGAAAATGCAGCTTTTCCACTTCAAGGTGAATTGCCAGATGGAAAACCATTTAAGGAAGAAGTAAGCGCAATGACACTTTTCGAAATCAAATCATCGGACGCGCCATCAACCTTTATCGGTGCTTCAATGAGTATTATCGAAAATCATGAGTTGTTGAAAAATGAGGAAGGTTTTACCATTAAGTTGTATTTGAAAGACTACGAACCAATGGCAAATCCAATTCCCGGAATTTACATCGCAGCGCAAGAATTTCCAAAAGCATTGGTGTTTTAATGCTTGAAGCAAAACATATCGCTTTAACCTTTGACCGACAAATTTTAAAAGGGATTAATTTCAGTTTAAAAACGGGACAAATCGTTGGGATCGTTGGTAAAAGCGGAGCAGGGAAGACCTCCTTCTTAAAAATTATGAGTGGCCTACTTGATTCCACAACTGGAGATGTTTTTTTTGAAGGAAAAAAAGTACTCGGTCCAACCGTAAAATTAGTTCCCGGTCACCCAGATATTCAATTGGTGAATCAAGATTTTCATTTGGATACGTATCATACCGTTGAAGAAAATATCCGTGAACAGATTCTGTATTTACCGAAGAAAGAACGCGATCAGCTGGTAAATGAATTGTTGGAACTGATTGAATTGGATGAGGTGAGAACGCAAAAAGCACGAACGTTGTCGGGTGGTGAACAGCAACGATTAGCCATTGCACGTGCCTTAGCGTGTGAGCCCAAAGTCTTGTTGTTGGATGAGCCATTTGTTCATTTGGACGGACGATTACGCAGTAAGTTGACTAATTATCTCTTGGCCTTAAAAGAAATCCGTGGAACCAGTTTTGTGCTCGTTTCGCACGATGGCGCTGAGATGTTGAGTCTTGCCGATGTGATTTACACCATGAAAAATGGCCAATTGACCAAAAAAGGGAAACCTTCGGAAGTCTATTATAGATACAAAGTGCTGGAAGAAGCGAAATTGTTTGGTGCCATTAATAGCATCAAAATCAACGATAAACGAATTGCTTTTCGTCCGGATGAATATTGTTTGGAACCACTTTCAACTGATGAGGTCGTACATTTGACATTTGTAAATAGTTTGTTTACAGGTCCAGTTTACGAGAATTATTTTTTGACCGAACGCAAAGAAAAAGTAGTATTGATCAGTTTATATACCTTAAAAGATGTCACAAAAATCGCCATCAAGAAAAAAAGTTCTGCATCTTGAATGGAGGGAAATTCCCGGATTAATCAAAGATGCATTTCTGGAGTTTTTAGCTGAAAAAGGCTTGTTTCACGGAGCAGCATTGGCGTATTACACCTTGTTTGCAATGGTTCCGCTGTTCTATTTATGCATTGCTTTCTTTGGAAAAATCATTGGACAAGAAGTGATGTTGGAAATCATTTCGAATCTATTGAGAAACCAAATTGGTATTCAAGATGTTGATGGAATCATGGAATTCTTGAGCGGAATGGATTTCGAAAAAGGAAATTTCATGCTCGAAATTGTCAGTATGGTGGCGTTATTAATTGCAAGTTCTGCGTTTTTAGTGGCGTTAAAGCAAAGTATCAATGAGTTTTTTGATTTAGAAGTAAATTATTCCACGAAACGAAAAGCCTTATTAAACAATGTTCTATTTCGCCTTGTATCGGTCTTGTTCGTTGGTGTAATGACGGTGGTTGTTATTGTGATTTATTTTGCTCAAACCATTTTAATTTCAACAAGTGATGACTGGTTTCCTGGAAGTTCTGTTTTTCACACAGTTTTCACAGCCATTGCAACTCATGGACTTTCATTGTTATCCAACGTCATCATTTTTACCTTGGTGTTTAAATATGTGCATGATGGATTTGTAAAATGGAAACTAGCCATTGGCGGTGCCATCGTGACATCGATTTTATTGTATACAGGTCAGTTGTTAATCAAATACTACTTGTTCAATTACTTTTTTGCTGCAAAAGCTGGAATTGCTGGTTCCTTATTCATCATTTTAGCTTGGATCTACTACAGCAGCCAAATCATTTTCTTCGGCGCGAAATTTACTTGTGTGTACGCCAAGAAAGTTGGAAAACCAATTTCGTTTAGCGAAGATTTTGTGTTTGTACCGAAGAAGAAAAAGAAGGTGGAGTGAATAAAATAAATTTAAAATGAAAATAGGATTAAGCATAGTTTTATTGCTCGGTATTATGACAATACAGAGATGTCAAGTAAGTGTGAAAACGGGGCAAGAGATCAGACTTGAAAATGCAATTAAGGAAGTTTCAATAAATAATAATTGCGAGTTGAATTTTAATCCTTTAGAGGACGGGAATTTAACTGTTTCATTTGTCAAAGATAAAACCCATGATTTTTTTATGGGTAAAGTTGCAATGGATATTCATGAAGCATTATTGAAAGAGTATGTTAATATAAAATCATTGAGTTTAGTAAATAGCAAAAACAAAAAAGAATATTTAAAAATTGATATTGACATACTTGAGAAAACTGTCATTTTAAGAGAGAAATCTAAGGATTATATACATCTGCTTATGGAAAACGACGAGTACTTTTACAATCTTTTTTATGATGAAATCAAAAATCAATTGACTTTTTCGGATTTTCAAAATTTATTAAAAGAAAACATGAAGGATAGTTATAATGAATTTAATGGTTTTCTGTTCGTTAAAGAAGCAAAAAACGAATACTTTTACTTCAGATGGGAAAATAAATCAGAAGCAATTATGCTTAGTTTAAATTTAAATTTGAATGACAGTATCGTTTATGGTTTGCAGTTTGAAAAGTAATGACAAGCCAAGCCTTTTTTCAGATATTATTATTTAGTTCATGTCAGATTTTTACAAAATGTTAATCCTTGGATTATGTTCATTGGGTTTAGGGATTTGGTTTTTGTATGATACGGTCAAACATCCAGCAAAAAATGAATATGGATATGATTCAAAAGTAATGGATAAAATTCGAGGAATAGGATTGATTGTTATGGGAATTATCGCGCTCTGGTCCTGTTTGAGTATGAAAATTTAAGTTGTTAATAAATCTTTTAGTTTAAATTGATTAAAAAATTGTCAACCATTTGCTAATTATCTAAGAATTAGTTTTATCTTTGGTTCAATCAAATGAATCGAACATGGAAATTGGCAACAATCTTAAACTACTGAGAAAACGGTTAAAGAAATCGCAGGAAGAAGTCGCACAAGAATTAAATCTTACGCGTTCTTCGTACAGCGGATACGAAAATGGTGTTGCTCAACCCAATTTGGAAAGTCTTGTAGCGTTCAGCGAATACTATAAAGTGCCAATCGATGATTTGGTGAAAAAAGACTTTGAATCGTTCTCAGAATCTGAATGGGAACGCATCGATAAAGGTTTGTATGCAGACGTGAAAGGTCAAAAATTGCGCGTTCTTACTTCTGTAGTCGATCAAAACGAGGAAGAATTAATCGAAATGATTCCAATGAAAGCAAGTGCTGGTTATACTTCTGGTTATGCTGATCCAGATTACTTGAAAGTCTTACCAACATTTCATTTGCCTTTCCTTTCGAAAAATAAAAAATACCGCTCTTTCCCAATTAAAGGTGATTCAATGCCGCCAGTTGTGGAAGGTTCTTATGTTGTTGCCGAATACATTCAAAATTGGATGACCATTCGCTCAGGAACACCGTGTATTGTGATCACAAAAGATGAAGGAATTGTGTTTAAAGTAGTTCACAATTTATTGGATACTTCTCAGTCGTTTCAGTTGTGTTCGACAAATACATTCTATAAACCGTACATCGTTCACGCAAACAACATCATTGAAATGTGGAAGTTTGTCAACTATATTTCTCCTGAATTGCCAGAAGTACGCATGGATGATAACGATTTAAGTAAGTCGATTCAAGAATTGCAGAAAGAAATCCATGAATTGAAAGTGGCCATCAATCGTTCGTAATCAACGTGCTTGATAAACGCTGCCGTTGAACAGAACTTTTTCGTCCAACATCAACTCTTTTAGAGCCAATTTGAGTTGTTCGTTCTGCGCAAAGGTGAATGTCAAACAGTCTTCAAACGAATGTTCGGTTTTCAAATAACCATGTAGCAAGGCTTTCAATTCTGCAAGTTGATAGTCTTTTCGGTTCTTTTTCTGACAAACATCACATTTGCCACATTCCTTAGAATCTTGTCCGAAATAACGCAGTAATTGCACCGAACGGCATTCGTCAACCCTCAGGAAGTTCAAAGCAGCTTCCAATTTTGATGAAGCATTATCTTTTCGTGTTTGATACACTTCAGGTGATAAATGCAAATAATCATCCGGTAAACGTTCATGCGTCAAGGTTACAGAAGGCAACGAACTACTCCAGGAAACATCGCAAATTCCATATTTTTCCAATTCTTTCAATTGGTTTAATAGCTCAGTTTTGTTGATATTCAAACGTTTCGCAAATTCAGTTTCATGAATTTCAAAATATTGGTCAAAAATTCCAGGATAAGTGCGCGATAACAAAGTTGTAATGCCAACAAATTTTGAATGCTTGATTTGAAAGTTGTACAATTCACGGTTTCCAATCGAAAACTTCACCTTGGTAGGATGGAAGACGCCTTCTGAAAAGACCAAATCATTGTTCAATTCCAATATTTTCAAGGAATTATACGTTTCCAAGGGATTCAATTGGAAATTCTCGCACAACTTTTTAATCTCAAAGTGATACGTTTCATCTTTCCCGGAACCAATGGCGATTTTTAAATGATTGCACAAGGCGCGATACGTTGTTTTTACGCGTTCAATCGGTGGAAATTGTTGCTCGTTTTTCAAGCTTAGGTTGGCAACATCGTTCTCTTCCCAAAACACAAGTGTTCTCGATTCTTTTCCATCTCTTCCTGCTCTTCCAGCTTCTTGAAAATAGGCTTCCAGCGAAGGTGGAAATTCATAATGCAAGACAAAACGAACATCTGGTTTGTCAATTCCCATTCCAAACGCATTGGTGGCAACCATCACTTTGATTTTATTCGACAGCCAATCAGAAAGCATTAAATCGCGATCTTCTTTCGTCATTCCACCGTGATAAATTCCAACACTTATCCTATTAGCATGGAGCAAACGCGCCATTTCCTTCACACTTTTACGCGTTTGACAATAGACAATGCCGCATTCGCCAGTATGTTCTTGACAAAAATTGAGTATTCGTGTTAATTTATTGTCCGTTTTTTCCGTCTCGTAACTCAAGTTATTTCGCTCAAACGACGACTCATGAATTTTCGGTTTGTTCAAGCGCAATTGCTGCACAATGTCTTCTCGAACACGATCCGTTGCAGTTGCTGTTAATGCGATGATTGGAATTTCAGGATGAATTTCACGCAACTTGTAAATTTCCTTGAATGAAGGTCGGAAATCATGTCCCCATTCCGAAATACAATGTGCTTCATCGACGACAATTAAACCGACGTTCATCAATTTAAAGCGTTCGATAAATAGCTTACTTTGAATGCGTTCAGGAGAAGTATAGAGAAAATCGAGTCCGCCAAAACGCGCATTATCCAGGGTAAT
>JBDLVK010000072.1:0-20694 GCA_039804825.1 Bacteroidota bacterium | reverse complement strand
TGGAGTTAAAATTAAGTTATTATCTTTGCCCCCACAATAACGGTAAGGTGATGTAGCTCAGTCGGTAGAGCAAAGGACTGAAAATCCTTGTGTCGGCGGTTCGATTCCGTCCATCACCACTGAAAAAGGGAAGCAAGAGTTTCCCTTTTTTATTTCACAGAACTTGTGTACTTTGGTTCCCTTCCTGTCGGAGTGCCAGCGGAATTCATATCTTTCCGACATAATTGATTTTTGACTAAGTCATGCATTCCCCATGCTCTCGCATGCACTATCCATGCTTTATCCATGCTTTATCCATACATTACCTATGCTATATCTATTATCGTGATTGCATAATTAGAACTATTGCGGACATAACCGAGTATTATAAGTTCTTAGGAGGTAACTACTAGCTATGAGAAGTAATTTGAAAAGGAATTCGTAGAATTTTCTTACTCCGCAAAATAAGCCTTTAATTCCTCAATTTTAAAGGTTGTTGAAGAGGCATTCACCGCGTAACATGCGACACTTAATCCATGAAGGATTTCGAAGGTCATTTCAGAATGATCGCTCAATGAAATACGCATGTCTTTTAGTTTGACTGCTTTGTAATAGCGACGTCCTTTAAAACATTCTGCATCACTCACTTTCATTGCTTTGAAGTCTTCTTCCAAACGGTCATTGATCATTTTTTCAAGCTCTTCAATTTTTTCTTTCTTGAATAAATCGGCATTGCTAATTTTTATTGAACTGTCACCTATTTGTTTAAAGATCTCGGTTGTCCACGTGTAACGACCTTTGTAATCCGGAATTCCAGTTTCAATTAATTTGTAATGACGCCAATTAAACGTATTCATCAAAGTTGGGTCCTGAACGCCTTTTTTTGTAATTAATTCTTCACGCACCTGAACAAGTGGAAAAGTTAATTTGGTAATTGAATCTCTGAGAATTAGAACTTCAGAACTTCCAGTTGAAGATGCAGCTTTTAGCTTTTCTTGTTCCGCGTGTAATTCCGTTTTTAAGTCGATTACATCACGTTTTAAAGTGTTGATTTTTTCAAGTGCCACTGCTTGTTCGTTTTTCAGGCTGTCTGATAAGTGTTTTAAACTATCATTTTGATGCGTTAACTTTTCAAGTTGAATCGTTTTGTTGTTCGGAAATAGTTTGTTGTAATTTTCACGGTAAAAATGTTTGAAATCTTGCGAATAAACATTTCCCACTACGAAACAGACGATCAAGCTAAAAAATAATTTCATCAGAGGCATAATATTGAATACTCCAAAAATAGGCACCTTTTACGAAATTACGTCTGAATATTTTGTGAAAAAGGGTTAATTCGATGGATTAGTGTGTGAATCCATCGAAATAAATGAATAGTGGTTAGCTTAGATTGTTAAAAAGCGGTCAGGTTAGGTCTGCTTTTAAGTGGTTTGCGTGTTAGTTAAAGTTGATTAATTTTTGAAGTACATATTCGTAAAACTCATTTTTAGGATGAGGTGCCGGAATTGTTTCGCAACAAGATAATATAGCTCGTAGAATTCTTATTTCAGAATATTCAGGGTTTGTTTCACGTATTTTCTCAACTAGAAAGTCGATTTCCCATTCATTGAATGAAAAGTAGCGAACATCACCTCCTTCAATTTGCTTTTTACGGTCAAATTCCTTCCAGCAAATAGTATTCATTGCAACCATCATCTTTTTATATATTAATTGTTAGTTGAAAAGCGATAGCTCAACCAATCGCGGTTCATTTGTAAAAAAGCTTCAACAGAAGATAGCGATTTGCCTACATGACTGACACAATAATGAAGCACTTGTTCATTGCAATTCAATTTCGCACACCATTCATTTACTTTCAGTTGATTCGAAAGATCCATTTTTGTTTGTTTGTAATTTGCTTGATTCATGGCTATCTATTTTCAACAAAGCTATGGTCTTAAAATCAATGAAAAAAGAGGGAAACTACCCGTTTTTTTGTGCGGTTTACCGTATTGTTTGAGAGCGAAATGCGAACAAGTATTCGTTTTTGCGCACAAAAAAAGTCCTTCGAATACTCGGAGGACTTACATTAGGTCATTGTAGAAGAGGTAATATTTTGGTGAACTTCAGTAAGGAAGTTTTGTTAACTAAAAACCATTTCTTCAAAGGTTAAAAACGCGAAATAAAGAATGGATTTATTTTGAGCGATTCGAACACAACAAATGTAAAGGGTAGTTTCCGCATATAAAAGAGGGAAAACCCCCTTTTTTGAGTGCGGAAGTGCGTATTTTAGAGTGCGGACTTCCGCACTATGTTGTACGGAAAACCGAATGTGCTGTGCGGAAAACCCTCAATTTTAAATGCTTACTAGCTGATAATTAATCGCTTTTAATTTGATTTGAATTTTTCCGCGCAGATGCGTCAAAAAAATTTATACATTCACGACTATAAACTTGTAAACCACGATTATTATGGCTTTTAATGGAACAGAAGGGACAATAATTACCCTTGCGGAAGGTGCGGCAATGACTGCAGCTTGGAGAAGAACAAATACAAACGGAAATGCCGTTTTTTATGGTAAAAATATCATTAACCAACTTTTAGCACAGCCCGGCGTTGTAGGGATTCGTTTTCATTTTGGAATTGATACGGATGGGAAAAACACTCTTGTTTTAGTTGGAGTAGATGCAAATGAAAATGATGTATTAAGTATTATTGCGGATAGAGGGGTCAAATGCCCAGTTTTGTGCGGTAATAAAAATGGTTTGAATTCAGTTATTTAATTTTTGGGAAGTCCATTCATATTTTTTTCGGAATATTTTAATTGGGTCAGTTTAGTGCTGGCCCTAATTTTCTTTTCCAGATTTTCGAAATCATCGAAATGGCTTTCTTGCTATTTAGTCATTCTTCCATTTTTAGTTTTGTGGATGAATAACGAGGCATTTCAGTTAAAGAATAATATGCACTTAAAACATGTCTTAGCGCATTTGGAAATTAGTGTGTTTTCACTGTATTACTATTTTTTGTTGGAGCGAAAATTATTTAGGAAACTAATTCAAATTCTATTTATTGGATTTGTTATTTTCTCTATAATTGACACCTTATACTATGAACCATTCTCAGTTTATCCATCGAACATCGGATTCGTTTATGGTTTAATGATAATCCTTTATTCTTTATTATTCTTTTTTGAGATTTACGAAAAGGGCGATGTTTTGTACATTGAACGGCATCCACATTTTTGGATCAATTCTGCATTGATTATTTATTATTCTGGAACATTAATTTTGGGCTTGTTTGTAAATTACTTAATGTATCGGATTCCAAGGGAGAAATTTCTTTACCTCGATGAATTTTTTTCAGCTATGACTATCGTTTTCAACGTATTGGTTTGTATTGGATTGTCTGTTGAGGCGTATCAGAATAAAAAAATAATTCAGAAAAAACGTCATTGATATGAAATTAAACGACAGTGAAATCGTCTTTATGATGACCTTGGGAACTGCGGGTATGGTGATGCTTGCTGTTATGGTGATTGTATTTATTGTCATCTACCAACGTCGTATTTTTAAGAAAAAGACACAAATTGCTGAAATGGAGATGGAAACGCAGCGTTTGTTAATGGATGCGGTTTTAACAACGAAGGAACTTGAACAAAAGCGCATTGCTCAGGAATTGCACGATGAGATAGGGTCTTCTGTGAACGCTGTTAAAATGAGTTTGATTTACATGGAATTAAAAGATGAAACCAGAGAGAAATTGAATGATGATTTATTGACAATTAGCAAGAACGTTCGACGCTTATCCAATGAATTGATGCCATCGGTTTTGGATGAATTGGGATTCCATCAGGCCATTGTGCACTTGGTAAAACGATTTCAAGAATCGAGCAATGTTTTATTCGAAACAAAGCAACAAGTTGATGCGCCCTTTCTTCTGGATAAATCAATCGAATTGTCACTATATCGCATTATACAGGAATTGATCAATAACATTCTCAAATACGCAAAAGCGACAAAGTTAGAATTGAATATTTTACACGATAATCAGAAGATGATCATTGAACTAAATGACAATGGGACTGGATTTATTCCAGCAGAAACGCATTTATCTAAATCAGATTCATTAGGTTTGAAAAATATTACTTCGCGTATTCAACAAGTGCGTGCAAAAATTGATTATTCACTACTTGAACCAAAAGGAACAAAAGTGACGATAACATTAATGAAACCATGAGTACAATTAAAATTGGTCTAGCAGAAGATCAGGCAATTTTTAGAAAAGGATTGATCATGCTATTAAATAGCTTTCAAGGTATGGAAGTTATTATTGATGCAGAGAATGGAAGTGAATTGCTGGATAAAATGGCGGTCAATTGTCCTGACATTGTAATTCTTGATTATGGCATGCCATTGATGGGCGGAATAGAAACAGCTCAGGCGATTCGTAAAAAATTCTCTGCGGTGCGCGTTATCATTCTTTCCATGTACGATGACGAAGAATTCGTTGAAGCAGCGATTGAAAATGGAGCGAACGGTTATTTGTCGAAAGACGATGATTTGCAGGAAATTGAGCAAGCGATTCATGGTGTTTTAGCAAACAACTATTATTTAAATGATCGCGTTTCTAAAGTGTTTATCAATAACCTAATGCAACGCGGAAAAATTCACCCCGCTTTTGTTTCAAGTAGTGTCGATTTTTCGCATGATGAGATTAAAATCTTGAATTTGATTTCGAAAGAGCAAACGAATCAACAGATTGCGGACACGATGTGCAAGAGTATTCGTACGATTGAAAAGCACAAAACTCGCATGATGGAGAAAGTTGGAGCTCAAAACAATGTTGGTTTAGTTTTATACGCCATCAAACACAAAATCATTGAGATCTAATGATTTTTTATTCACTCAGAACTATTGATTTCGAGAGAATTATACTATGTATGAATTAAGCTTTTCGATTTTTTTCGATTTTTTTCTTAAAAAGTATTGTCAAAATGAATAATTGTCTTAATTTTGCACACGCTTTTAACGTAAAGCATTACACAATTTCTGAATTCAGCTGAAGCTGATAGGTTACGAAGAAAATTGGTTTGGTAGTTCAGTTGGTTAGAATACATGCCTGTCACGCATGGGGTCGCGGGTTCGAGTCCCGTCCAGACCGCAACTGTTAAAAGCATTAAAGAAAAGTCCATATGGCTGTGGAATTAGAAAACCCTAAGGAGTATCAAAATCCTTAGGGTTTTTGCTTTTATGGAAACCGCCGATATGACAGAAACTCAATACGTATATATAAATTATTCTGAAAAGTTTGACAAGTATTACATTGGTCAAACTTCAAACTTTGAATCTAGAATTTCATTGCATAACAAGGGAAATGTGTTATCAACTAAACCTTATGTTCCTTGGGTTAATGTTCTTTTATTAGAGAAGAAAACACGATCTGAAGCTGTTGTTTTAGAACGAAAACTAAAAAATTTGAATCGCCTAAGATTAAAGGCATTCATTGAAAAGTATGGCTAAAAATGGTTCCGGCGCTTTCGGCCGGAATTCAGACATCGACTTTTCAGTCGTCTCGTCTGAACTGTGGAATTAGAAAACCCTCAGGAGTATCACCGCCGAAGGCAGCAGCGAAGCTAAAATTCTTAGGGTTTTTGCTTTTATGGAAACCACCGATATAACAGGAACTCATTAGTTATCTGTAAATTATTCTGAAAAGTTTGAAAATTATTACATCGATCAAACATCAAACATTGAATCTAGAATTTCATTGCATAACAAAGTAAAAGTGTTGTGAACAAAACCTTATCTTCCTTGGGTTAATGTTCTTTTATTAGAGAAGGAAACACGATTTGAAGCTGTTGTCTTAGAACGTAAACTAAAAACCTTACCTCCTTATTTAGAATCATTCTAATTATACCATTTTTGTGGTATTGCGCAAGCATCGTTTTGCTCGCAATTTTGTATTCAAAAATTTACTTTTATGAAGCTAATTGTAATTATAGGATTGCTTGTTGGGTTCAATGTTGTTGCTCTTGCTCAAGCAAGTAAAGTTACAGGTATTGTGATAAGCGAAGGAAACAATCTACCAATAGAAGGTATTCAGGTAGAAATTAAAGGGTTGAATTTGACCGAATCAACGGATAAAAATGGTTTGTATACTTTCGTTAATGTTGCACCGGGGAATTATCAGCTGCACTTTTCGGGAAATGGATATTCAGACAATTTGGTAGAAATCGAATTAAAAACCTTTTCTGAGCTTATTGTTGACGTGAAATTGACGGAACTTAATTTCTTGCAGGATGTCACTGTAAAAGGTACTTCGCTAACCGGTGGCGAGCAAGGATTGAAAAATCTACCAGGATCGGCATATTACATTTCACCGAAAGAATTACAAAAGTTTAATTATACCGATATCAACCGTGTATTGAAAAGCATTCCAGGTGTGAATTTGCAAGAGGAAGATGGATTTGGATTACGTCCTAATATCGGTTTGAGAGGAGCAGGTGTTCAACGGTCTACAAAAATTACAGTAATGGAAGATGGTGTGTTAAGTGCTCCAGCGCCGTATTCTGCTTCGGCCGCATATTATTTCCCGACTGTTGGACGTATGCAAGCTGTTGAAATTTTAAAAGGAAGTGCTCAGATTAAATATGGTCCGTACACAACTGGTGGAGCAATTAACCTTATTT
Source organism: Bacteroidota bacterium (assembly GCA_039804825.1). GTDB lineage: Bacteria > Bacteroidota > Bacteroidia > Flavobacteriales_D > Crocinitomicaceae > M0103. The sequence continues at coordinate 14,048 of JBDLVK010000072.1, read as the reverse complement.
CAACCCAATTGCCAAATCAGTTCATGGCGAAAGTGAGTGCGATTGGTGGAAGTTATTTTGGTAGAAATCTTCACGCATACGTTGGAAACAACCACGGACAAATTGCTTATTCGGTAGAAGCTTTTCATTATGGTTCGGATGGTTTCAAAACATTGGAAAATGGTGCTTCAACAGGATTTAACAAATTCGATTACTTGGCAAAATTGCGTTTTTCTACAAAGAAAACGGCACGCATTCAACAATCAATCACCTTTAAAGCAGGAGTGAACAAAGAAGTGTCGAATGATACTTATTTAGGTTTGAGTTTAGACGATTTTTACGCGAATCCATACACACGTTATGCCGCTTCGCAAAAGGATCAGATGACGGTTCAACAAACGCAATTGAGCGCGACGCATACTATCAAAGCAGCAAAATGGTTGGATATTACAACTGTGATTTACCGCAATGATTTTTCGCGTAATTGGTATAAATTGGATGCAGTAAAAGACAGTGCTGGCGTGAAGAAAGGAATTGCTGATATTTTACGCGATCCAGCGACGTATGCTTCTCACATGGCGATTTTGCGTGGTGAATCAAGTGTTAACGCAGATGCTATGTATGTGAAAGGTAACAATCGTTCATACTTTGGACATGGAGCACAAACAGTCTTGAATGCTGAGTTCAAAACAAAAAGTATCACACACAAGGTGGACTTAGGCCTTCGATACCATCAAGATGGAGTAGATCGTTTTCAAAATGAAGATATCTATCAAATGGTTAGTGGAACAATGATGCAAACTTCGGCAGGTGAATTGGGACGAGAAAGTAATAAAATTGGTTTTGCTTCTGCCTTGGCTTCCTACATTCAATACAAAGCAGCATACAAACGCATGAGTTTAACAGCGGGTGTGCGCAACGAATCAATTTACATGTCGGAAAAAGATTACGGGAAAAACGATCCTGAACGAATTGGAACAAGCTTAATTCGAAGTGAAAACAGAGTTTCAGTTTGGATTCCTGGAGCAGCCTTCGACTATAACTTTACAGAAAAATTAGCAGGATTTGTTGGTGTACATAAAGGATTTTCACCTCCATCAGCAAAGCCTGATACAAAAGCAGAAGAATCGGTGAATTATGAAGGAGGAGTGAAGTACGCTTCGAAGGTGTTGAAAGGACAAATTGTTGCGTTCTACAATGCTTATAGTAATTTGTTGGGGTCTGATTTAGCAGCAAATGGTGGAGCTGGAACAGGTGATTTGTTTAACGGTGGAAAATCATTCGCTCAAGGCTTGGAAGTTTTTGTTACCTATGATCTTGCAAAACAATTGAAAAAGGATTTTCGTTTGCCATTTACAGTGTCTTACACGTATTCTGATGCGCGTTTTTTAACAGATTTCGTCAGTACGTTTGAAGATTGGGGTACTGTTTCAAAAGGCGATCGCTTACCGTATTTAGCACAACACCAATTGAACTTAGGGCTCTCTTTTGAATACCACAAGTGGATGGTTAACGCTGGATTTAAATATACTTCTGAAATGAGAGCAGTTGCAGGAAATGATGCAGTAACAGGGATTGATTTGATACCGCAAGTGGCTGTGTTCGATGCAAGTGTAGCTTACCAGGCCAGCCGAGAAATTAGCCTATTTGCAAGTGGTACAAATTTAACCAACGCTGTTTACATTGCTTCTGCGCGTCCAGCAGGTGTGCGTCCTGGAATGCCACGAGCATTTCAAGTTGGGTTAAGAGCGCGTGTTTTCTGAGAATCCAGAGCTTCTAGTTCTAGAAGTTAGAGCTAGAATAGAGAAATAGAATACTCCTAAAAACAAAAAAGCCGCACTCAATTCGAATGCGGCTTTTTCTAGTTATGAGACTAAAATTACTTTTGTTTCAGTAATTCAATTTCTTTTTTCATTTCATCGATTAATTCTTGTTGTTCTTTAATAGCTTCAACCAAAATAGGAACAATTTCAATGTAACTTACAGTCTTGATTTGTTCGGCTGCTTGTTCCTCATTAGCGCCACGAACAGTGCTTCCCATGTGAGGGATATTTTTTTCTTGGACTAAGTTTGGAAGAATTTGTTCTACTTCTTGAGCAATGAAACCGTAGTTGATACCTGTTTTTAATCCTAAATCAGGATATGCTGTTAAATTGTGTTCGTACGTTGTTCCTCTCAAACTCTTTACAATATCCAATGCATGTGGAATGGTTTGAATGTTTTGTTTGATGCGTTGATCAGATGCCACACCGAAGAATCCAGTATAACCTAAATCTCCTTGAAACAATCCTCCCCAACCTGCACCTGCGTTTGGTTTTGAACCATTGACACCGTTATTCGTTCCTGCGCCAGCAATTCCACGAACACCTGCTCCAGAAGTATTTGTTCCGTAATATTCACCTTGTACACCCGCAAAAATGGTTGCTCCAGATGTAATTGAACCGTAAACTCCAGAACCGTTGAATGAACTGTAACCATTCACTGCCCATGGGAAAGTAGTATTTGAAACACCATTCATTAAATCTCCAGTTAAAACTGTATTTGTTGTTCCAATGAAAAATTCTCCCAAGTTTGAAAGACGACCACGAACCAAGTTATTTGTAACTAAATCCATGTGTTGGTTCGTTGATGTTCCAAGATACCCGATTGCAGTTAAAGCGTTCGTTCCAGCCGTATTTGGGGATGCAATCCAATATTGACCTAAAGTTGTAACCGGCGCTAATGATCCTGAAGTAGCATTAATTGTCAATGTCCCTGTAGGGTTTACAGTAGGAGTTGTTAACGTCCAAGTTGGTCCAGTAGGTCCTTGTGGTCCAGTAGCACCAGTTAATCCAATCGGTCCTTGTGGTCCGGTAGCACCTGTTGCACCAGCAGGTCCAGTTAATCCGATAGGCCCTTGTGGTCCGGTAGCGCCTGTTGCACCAGCCGGTCCAGTTAATCCGATTGGTCCCTGAGGTCCTGTAGCCCCAGTTGCTCCCGTTGCTCCCGTTAATCCGATAGGCCCTTGTGGTCCGGTAGCACCTGTTGCACCTGTCGGTCCAGTTAATCCAATCGGCCCTTGTGGTCCAGTAGCACCGTCAGCACCCGCAGGTCCTTGAGGTCCAGTTAATCCGATAGGTCCTTGTGGTCCAGTAGCACCTGTTGCACCAGTCGGTCCAGTTAATCCAATTGGTCCTTGAGGTCCAGTAGCACCGTCAGCTCCAGCCGGTCCAGTTAATCCGATAGGTCCTTGTGGTCCAGTAGCTCCAGCTGGTCCAGTTAAACCAATTGGTCCTTGTGGTCCAGTAGCACCGTCAGCTCCAGCTGGCCCAGTTAATCCGATAGGTCCTTGTGGTCCAGTAGCACCAGCCGGTCCAGTTAATCCGATAGGTCCTTGTGGTCCAGTAGCACCATCGGCACCAGCAGGTCCAGCAGGTCCTTGCGGTCCAGTAGCTCCCAAAACAGAAGCTCCTTGCGGTCCTTGCGGTCCAACAGGTCCTGCAGGTCCAGTTGCTCCATTAGCACCGGCCGGTCCAGCGGGTCCAGCGGGCCCTTGTGCTCCAGTTGCTCCAGCAGGCCCCGTTAATCCCATAGCTCCTTGCGGTCCAGCTGGTCCAGCAGGTCCAACCAAGCCTGAACACAAGTTATTCCAACCAGTTGCTGTTTTAAAATAAAAATAACATTGAACGTCTGTATCATATACCAATAAAGCTTCTGCAGGTGCAACAATTGCGTTACGTTGTGCAGAAGTCATTCTCGGTACAAGCATACCTTTGTTTGTAGCACTCATGTCTACAATCGCAGAAGGATCTGGTGTCGTAGTACCAATACCAACGTTGTTTTGCGCAATGCTATTAAAGGCAGTTGCCAACAAGATTACGACTAAAAGTTGAAGATTAATTCTCATAGTGTATAGTTAAAAATTGGATATTAATTTCGATGCAAGGTAATATGACCTTGTTTCAATAAGTCCTTTCCACCAGACTTAGCTCTTAAAATATAAAAATAGGTTCCTTCAGTACATGGCTCTCCGCCTGAATTTCCATCCCAAACAGCAGATGGATCTGTTGTCTCAAAAACAGGATTTCCCCATCTGTTTACAATGATAAAGTTATAATCTGTCAAACCTTTTGAAGTAACGAAATAACCATCATTTGAACCGTCATTGTTCGGCGTAAAAACGTTAGGGATGATTAAGGTACTTGAAGTATTGATTAGTACATAGGGATTGTTATTCGTAGGGAAATTCCAATTTGATTTTTCATTATAAGAGAAATTACCATTTGTTCCATTGGTTGTAGATGATACATCCTCCCATTGTGTGCTGTTCGTGAACCAATGCGCTGTACTCATGTAATCACCGTCATCTGTGGGTAAATAATGAATGCGAATAGTTGCATCTGCCGACCCAACCGAGCGTTCAATCGAATGATAGAAATTAACGTTCGCATTGTCAATGTCCGGCGCATGTTGTGCCAATAAATAGCCATCAACATCAGCCATGTAATTATTCAAACGAACATTGTACGTTGTTGAAGAAGATGAGCTTGGCGTCAGTTCAATTGGCCTGTAACGATATGTTCCGTCATTAGAGCCAGTTGGAAATAAATATGCGCTAGATTGGTTGGTATGGCGTATCAAATAACCTGGATCTAAACTGCTAACGAAGCCTTCAGCACCAAAGGTAGAAGAATGTACAATAGCCGCCAAGTTGGTATTCAACACTTCGAAAGATTGAATGCCAGTGTGTAATTCACGATCGTTTAAAGTTAAAATTCCAGATGCAGAAGTTGAACTGTTTACGCCAACCAAACTCTTGCGTTGATTGACACCTGTTCCTGTTCCAGTTAAGGTAAGATTGTTGAATTGGGTCACTGTTCCATTGGTGCTTGTTATCAACTGTTCCGTATTTCCGTTTAGAATTACTTCGCTGTTTTGACCTTGAAAAGTTGCACTATTGATCCAATCTTGTTCTACGGCATATAAACCGTTTCCATTTACTGTAGAAGAACTGGAATTTTCAAAATTCCCAGCTAAACTCAAGGTACTGTTTTTGGTAACATTTAATGTTCCATTGTTCGTTAAGTTACTGCTGTTTGTGATTTTAACTCCACCATTGCATTGAACAATAGCACCCGGTGCAATCGAAACTGTAGCTCCATTGAAAAGCACAATTTGACTCATTAAAGGGGATCCTAAACCAAGTAGAATCAGTGTTACGTAGTATTTAAACATAGTGTAGCGGTTAATATAATTGGCTGAACTCCAGCGCTAATATATGAAAAAATCAATACGCAAAAAAATAATTAACAATTTTGTGTTGAAATGTTAAACGGATTATACTTCTCTTCTAACCAGTAAGTTATTATTCAGTTGAACACGTCTATTTTCTCGATTCTCTACTCTCGGCTCTCGAATCTCCAATCAATGATCCAACACCAAATGGAAAAACCCATGATCTTCCTTGGCTTGGCCGTCTCTGAGTGTTCCTTTTACGAGGTAATAATAAACGCCTTCGTTGGCTAATTCACCACTTTGATTTTTACCGTCCCACAAGTAATTATCATCAATTATATGCGCCTCACTCATTTTATTGCCCCAACGGTTGTAAATATACACGTCGTATTCGCCATAGGCATTGTCACGAATTCTGTAGACGTCATTCGCATCATCTCCATTTGGCGAGAAAACATTTGGGAATTGAAGGTTGTCGGTTACGAATACAGTTGTCCACGCTGAGTCAATGCAACCCAATGAATCGGTGGTGATCAACAAAACGTCTAACTGACCAGTTTCATTGAAGAGGTAATCGAATAGACTCGCTTGGTTGTTGAAATTTTCGCTTCCAATTGTCCAATTGTTGTTCACGATGCCGCCAATTCCTCCGGTCGATTGATTGTCAATGGCGAAAGGTACTCCCCAGTTTAAGACCAGCGGACCTGCATCGAAGGCAGCATTTAAATCGCCGTATTGAACGGTAATTGTATCCAAATAATACGTCACCAAACAGTTATTCGCATCGGTAATTTCAACATACGGATAATAGCTTCCAGCTGCGCCATAAATGTATTCGCCTCCGGCATTGCCTTGGAAACTATTGCCATCACCCGTAAACCAAACAATGTTTGTAACGTTGTCCGTGCTCACAACTTCATACAAGTAATTTGGATCGCAGAAGGTATAAGCTGGTTCCACGCTGAATTCACCCGACGGACCATCAATGGATAGGAAATCGGCATAGGTGATAGAATCTTGGCAACCATATTCATCCGTAATGACCAGTGAAGCAGAATACGTTCCTGAGAAAACATAGGTGTTACTTGGGTTTTGCAAGCTTGAGAATTTTCCATCGCCAAAGGTCCAAGCCCAATCGACAATGTTGCCTACTGATTCTGATTCATCCAAGAAGGCTGAGAAAACAGAAGGACAGGTGAAATTACCAAATTGGTCCACATTCGAGCCTGTGAGCGTGTAACTAAAATCGGCATTTGGAGCAGAAACAAGCAGAGGAAGTGTGAGTGTATCGGAACAGCCAATGGCATCGAATACAATCAGGGAAATCGAATCATTGTAGGAAGTGATTGCCGCATTGTCAGGATGTGAAATCAAAAAGTTCGCATCATCGGAAGTTGAAACGAGTTGATTGTTCCAATACCATTCGCTTTGGGCATAGTTGGAAGACAAATTTGCACTGTTGAAATTGACGTTGTTGCAAATCACTTCGGGTGCTGTGAAATTGGCTTGTGGTTGTAAAATCGGCGTAATCAATTGCGTTGAATCCATACAGCCCAAGGCATCGGTAACATACAGATTTGTTGTGTAATTGCCATTTGTTGTTATTTGTGTCGTGATGGATGGAAGTCCATTTCCAACTCCTGGAAAGCTTCCATTCAATTCCCAGTTGTAACCTACGATTGGAATTCCACTGACGCTGTTACTTGCATTGGTAAATGTGACAGTCAAAGGCGAACAATCAATTAACTGAATCGGTCCGATTTGAGCATTGGGCAAAGGCATCACGTAAAACGTATCCATGGCACTCGCAGGACAACCAACTGCATTGATGGTGTTGACCGTAATAGTATGTGGTCCGACAGTGTTGATGATACAACTATCTGGATTGAAAATTTGATTAGACGTAGAAGTGCTTTCCAAAAGCGAATCACCATCAGCTACGTATTCATAATTGAAAACGGGGAATTGTGCGATGGATTCAAAGGTCCAGTAAAAATGAGTCGCATTACCCAAACAAACGGAATCTTGGAAAAAGGACAAATCCGTTGTGAAGTAATTCAAAATCAATTGTGAACTCAAGGAATCGGTACAGCCGGTGTCAAAATTGTGGATTTTTTGTTCAATCATGTAGGTCCCATAGTCCGTGTAGGAATGAATTAACGATTGATTGTTGTTCTGCCAGGAAGTCGCATTGTTGAAGTAGGTATTCGATCCATCTCCAAAATCCCAAAATACTTCCACACTATCCCCAGGTTGACCTAAAATCGAAGTTTCGTAAAAAGCAACATCAACTGGCAGGGACGGATTACAAAAAACGCCCTGACTTCCGAACTGAACGAGTGGCGCATTCACATAAATTTCATCCAACAGTTTTAAGGTATCCTTGCAACCTCGGAAAGAAACAATCAAGGTGACATCGAGTGAACCTGTATCAGTAATTTGCACGATGTCTGGCTCAAAATTGGGATAAGGGCCTTGCGTACCAATTGTCCATGCGTAGGTGATGTCTTCAGGATCTGCAGGAACACTGATGGTAGTTAAGTTGGTGAAATCTGCATTGGTTCGTGCACATATGGTATCTGGATCTACCGTAAACAAAACATTCGGCGGAATTCCCACTTGAATCATGTCAATGCTGTCCAAAGTCGTTGTACAACCCATCGCTGTTGAAACAGTTAGTGAAACCGCGTATTCTCCTTCGCTATACGTTTGTGGAGGCGGTGTTTGTCCTGAGTAGGTTTGTCCATTTCCAAAGGTCCATTGCCAACTATTGATTGGAAAACCAGGAATTGGCGAAGTTGATTGATTCGTAAAGGTGCTGACTAAATCTTCACAGCCTTCATCGACATTGACAGACATGTCAGGGAAGATATTGTAAATTGTGATGAGGTTTTGCAAATTTTGGTAAGCTCCACAACCGTTAGCATCTATCGTCAACAAAGAAACATTGAAGGATTGACTCTGCGGAAAAGGGTATTCATCAAAGTCGGGCATAGAATACGTTTGAGTCGGAGGATTTTGTCCTGAAAAAGTTTGCCCATTTCCAAAGTTCCACGCATACGTTCCATTGAAAGGATTTGAGTTGGTAAAATTGACCGAAAGCGGATTGCAACCAAAAGTAACCGAAGGCGAAATAGTTGGGATTTGCGCATTTACCACCGTAATCGTGTGTGTTACGGCATCCGAACAACCATTTGTCGCATTTTGACTTGTTAAAGTAACCGTATACGTTCCAGCCGTATTGTACACTACCGAAGGACTTACGCCATTTGATGATTGTCCGTTGCCAAAGGTCCATGCATTGGCCGTAGTTCCAGGTGAAGAAGCATTTGTAAATGTCACGGGAGAACCAACGCAGGCCGTTGTAACGCTTGGTGTAAATTCAGCAGTGTAGTTGTAAATCGAAACGTTGTGTGTGATGGAATTCGTACAACCAGTTGTGTTATTTGTTACTGTTAAAACGATGGGATAGGTTCCTTCTGTTGAGTAGTTTGCTGCAGGCGGATTGATTCCACTGGCGTTTTGACCATTTCCAAAATTCCATTGATACGCATACGATCCGCTGCTTGGTTGCACATTCGAAACAGTTACACTTGCTGGTAAATTACACGGAGGCGTAGAAACCGAAAAAGCAGGTTGCGGAAGCGGATTCACTAAAATATAGCCCGTTTTCACTTCGTCTTGCGATCCCGTTCCATTGTTCGCTGTTAAAATAACGGTGTATGTTCCGGCAGTGGTGTACACATGCGAAGGATTTTGTTGCGCACTCGAATTTCCATCACCAAAATCCCATACCCAAGAAACAATTGCTGTTGGCGACGTACTTTGATCCGTAAATTGAAGTGCTTGTCCCGCACAGACCGTTGTTTGGTTCGCACTAAAATCGACATTGAATTGCGCGAAACTCTTTTGACCAATTAGAAAAAAGGTTAAAAGGGTAAGAAATGGGTAGTATGAATTCGTAAAATGTTTTTTCATTAAATACTTATCTTCCGCAGCTGAATAGTCAATTTGCCATTCTAGGACGAAAGATATGAAAGAATAGTTGTTTTGTGCCTGAATTTCTATTTCTTATTTAGAACTTGGGTTAATGGACCTATTTTACAACTTATTTCCGCTGTACATTCCGTCTTTGTAGATTTCCGCGTTTTCGTTAGTTGCGAATAGAACAAGTTCGGCGTTTGTATTTGCTAAAATAGAGATTGAATCTGCACTATTTAGGAGAATTGAATCTTGTTTTCTGAGTTGAAGTGTATCGTTTACCTTTACTGATCCTCTGAAGACATGAAGCAAAAGTGTTAAATCCATTTGCTGAAATGTTGGTAATGAAAATACTTTGGCTGAATCAATTTTTATGTCGTAAATCCAAGTTTGAGAACTAAAAAATAATGGACTATCTTCGAAAGGAGAAGCAAGCAAACGCCATTCATTGAGACTATGAGCATCTTCTAAATCTCGAAAAATGACAGAAGGTGTTAAATCTTTTTTAGCAGGACGGATAAAAATTTGTAATCCTTCCATGGGTTCACCAATATCAATCATTTGCTCTTCGTGGTAAAACAGTTTTCCTGCTTTCATTAGCATCAATTTGTTTTGAGTGATACTGGCATTAAAGCCTTCTGAGTCAGTATGAATAATTTTTCCGCCTCGGAAATACGATAGAATTTCATCATTGATGTGCGGATGCATTGGAATGGTATGGCTTCCACTAAAATGGGCATAGTCTATTCGTCCGATGCTTCCGATTCCCGTGTCTTGTTGGTTTTTGTGTAGTCCTGGGTATAAAATTTTGATTGGACCATTTCCTCTGAAGGCTGAATTGTCAATTTTTTGAATCATGTTGTTTGTTTTTGTAATGTATAATATGCGCTTAGTGAATCATTGAAATACCATATGTGTTCAGAATGTTTTTAATCTGATTCATATTTTCTTTTTGATTATCAATGGCTGAAATTTCAGCGAACATCTTTTCCATTCCAGCAGGAATAATCGTTAAATCGACAACTGCTTGTTCATCCCCAATGACTTCCCATGAATGTGGAATTCCTCTCGGACAAAAAACAGCATCACCTGCCGATAAAACATGTTCTTGATTGTTCAAGCGAAATTTCACTTGTCCTTGTATTAGCTTAAATACTTCGTCTTCGTTCGAATGTACATGTGGTGGTAATCCTGTTCCAGGTTGATTCTTCTGTTGCACAATTGCAAACTGCTTATTCGTGTCTTCCCCAGTAAATTTGACTGTAATGTTATCTCCAAGGGAATTCAAAATTACACCTTGTGCTTCTCTAACGATTTTTGGATTCATTTGATTTCTTCTAATGTGTTTGTGTAAAATTAAATCATTAAGTATATATTTACTACCTAATAGTAAAAAAATACAAGTAGTTTTTAAGATACTTATTTAAACGCATGGAAATACTCGATCACATCACACGCGAACAAGGCGCCATAATCGTTGGTGATGTCTTGGATATTATTGGGGGGAAATGGCGCGGACTTATTTTAGCCAAGCTCTGTGAAAAGCCCCGTCGCTTTAACGAATTGAAAGGAGAGATGAAATCAATTACGTCCTCCACGCTAACAAAAGAACTGCGTTATCTTGAAGAATTAAAAATTGTTGAACGTAAGATTGTCCAAGCTGCACCAGTGGTCATAGAATACTCTTTATCAGAGCATGGTTCAACGATACGCGAGTTGATGCACGATGTGATTTCATGGGGGCTCAAACACCGAATGGTAGTTTTTGAAAAATAAATTTAAGATCTTATACTTGCTTTTCACAAAAAAGCCCTCCGTCGAAACGGAAGGCTCTTGATTTAACCGTTTCTATTGACTAATCAGGTTCTTTTGGTGTGTTTGATTTTTTCACACCTGAATCGATGATGACGCGTGCATTCCAATATAAATCATAGAATGCTGGGTTGCTTTTTTTGTGAACGCGAACCAAGGTGTCAAGGCTTAACTTTAGCAGTTCATCCATTTCTTTTACGTATTGATCCAACAATTTTGTTTGAAACTTGCGTTCAATAACGGCTTTGCGTGGACTGTTCAACACTGTGCGCGCTTCATCAATTGTTCCAAGCGTTGCTTCTAAGCTTGCTTCGTCGACTCCATAAACGCCTAGGAAAGATCCAAAGTTCGTGATGTCAACTACTAGCGTGTCCAAGTGAATCAACAATTGTTGCATAGATAAGGCTTTCAACAAGGATGGGCTTACTTTGTTTCTTGCCATTAAAGCAGGATCGTTGATCATTTTCCCATGAAGTTTCAAGGTTCCATGTACCACAACAATACTGTCGACAAGGGCGTTTAGTTTACCGTATTTGATTTCAGCAACACCTGTCGTTTTACTTGCTTGTTGTTGCGCTGCTACACCAACTGTTTCATAGGTGTTTTTAAAGGCTGTGAATGCGTCAACGAATCCAGGGATTCCTTCCCAAACACTGACATGTTCATTGCAGACGGAAATGACTGACTGATACATGTTTAGGCGATTTTCGATTTTTTTTCTCATGATTTCTAAGTGTTGTGTTCGATCTTCTACTCTTGCCGTGAGGCCTCCCGCTACCATCGATTATCGAACTGGTTTCTATTGTTTTTGATACATTAAATCTCGTGCCAAACTACTGAAAACTAGTTGTTAACGAATGTTAAAGATCCTAAAAACCTTGATTTTACTGAGGTGTAAATTCCTAACAATTCGTAGAATGTGGTCTTTATGTTCGTTTCCGCTTACTTCTGGAATGTTTCCGAGAGCTTCTAGCATAATTCCAAATGCTTCTGGAATGTGTCCGCTTGCTTCTGGAACAATTCCGTGGTCTTCCGGAAACAGTCCGAAAGCTTCTGGGACTTTTCAGCGGTCTTCCGGAAACAGTCCGCTTGCTTCTGGGACATTTCCGTGGTCTTCTAGCAGTTGTCCGACTTCTTCTAGCAAAGTTCCGTTTCCTTCTGGAACATTTCCGCCGAGTTCTAGCACTTTTCCAAATGCTTCTAGGTATTTATATATACCTTATTTGTTCCATCTTCCATGCTCCTTGCTCTATGTTCTATGTTCCATGTTCCAATTTTACTATCTTCGCTCTAACTTCTAACTCTAACTTCTAACTCTAACATCTAACTTCTAAGTAATGAAACAAATCTTCATCAATCTAGCTGTCAACGACGTACAACGTTCAATGGACTTTTATAGCGCATTGGGTTTTACGAATAACCCACAATTTTCGGATGAAACCGCGAAATGCATGGTGTGGAGTGACAACATCTTTTTGATGATCATGACTGCAGACAAATTTGCTGGATTTGCCACAAAACCGATTGCCGACACGAAAAACGCACTTGCCGCTTTGTATTCCTTGTCCTTGGAAAGTACCGAAGCCATGCACGCCACCATGGAAAAAGGCCTCGCAGCTGGTGGAACAGAACCGAGCGAACTCCGCGATTACGGCTTCATGCAACAACGCACCATTGAAGACTTCGACGGTCACACGTGGGAATTGTTCTTTATGGATGTGACGAAGTTTCCGGGAGCTTGATGGGAAGGGATGAATTCTAAACTTTCTAAGTACATATCAGATTTTAAGCGGCTCAGAAGAGATAGGAAAAATGGTGGTGCGCCACATAAACCTATTTTACTTTTAGCTATTGCACGATTAATTCAGCAAAGTGTGATTCAATCACGTTTTATTGAAATTACGCCTGAGCTAGTGTTAGAATTTAAAGAATTGTGGGGGAAATTAGTTGTTTCCAATCACAGTCCTAACTTTTCTTTGCCCTTTTTTCATATGCGTTCCGAACCCTTTTGGAAGTTAGTTTCAAAAATTGGAATGGACTTTCCAATAACAAGTTCAAATAGTATTAGAAGTTTGAATGGTTTGAAGGAAGCACTTTCGTACGCAGAAATTGACCAGGAATTATTTTTATTAATGTCTCAATCGGTAGAAGGAGTTGTTTTGCAAGAGGTTTTACTTGATACATATTTCGCTGAAACCAAAGATTTACTTCTTCAACAAAGTCCAAGTTTGTTTGCCGCATTGGAAACTCAAATTTTAAAGGAAGATCAATTAACCTACAGACAGCGAATTGATGAACTCAAAACCACTTTAACCAAAGAAGAATTTGAAGAGGAATTGTTTGTTCGAGGAGGCGTATTTAAACGTGAAATTCCAAAGATTTATAATTACCAGTGTGCGATTTCTGGAATGCGTATTGAATCCACTTCGAATGCACAGATGGTGGATGCTTGTCACATAATTCCGTTTGCAAATTCAAAAGATGACACCATCACGAATGGAATTTCATTATCACCCAATTTACATCGAGCCTTTGACAGAGGTTTGATTACGGTTTCTTCAAGTTACAAGGTGCAGATTTCAAACACAATTAAAGAACTAGATTCACCTTATTCACTCGGACAATTTAATGGTAAAGAAATTCTATTGCCTGAAAACACTAATTTTCATCCGAGTCAGAATAACTTTAGTTGGCACAGAGAACATACATTTAAGCGATGAAATCAATCTCCACTCCCGAACTCATCGAAACCCTTATATCCATTTCACCCCAAGGGCTCGAAGTTGCTTTGGTGAAAGGTATTTTACGGTCAACCAAATGTATTTATCTCCGCGAAGATTCCATTTTCGAGTACACGAACGAATTGCGATTTGATTTTAAGCCAAATGAAGCAACATCTATTTCGGATTTCAACAAGAATTATGAATCTGCTCTCTGGTTAGTGGAGCAGGAGGTGGGTTAGAGTTTGTTTGTGAGATAAGTATACAAGTGGTCTTCGACTGGTTTTTTGAGAACATATTCAATTTTCACCACTGGAACATCTTTTCCATTTTTGTCTTTCA